>JBKJLP010000008.1:0-3806 GCA_046596735.1 Mycobacteriales bacterium
GTTCTCCGTCGTGGGCTACGGCGTCGATGCCGAGTCTGAGCTGATCGACTACGACGAGGTCGCCCGCCTGGCGGCGGAGCACAAGCCCAAAATGATCATCGCCGGCGCGACGGCCTATCCACGCCTGATCGACTTCGCCCGCTTCCGCGAGATCGCCGACAGCGTCGGTGCCTGGCTGATGGTCGACGCCGCCCACTTCATCGGTCTCGTTGCCGGCAAGGCCATCCCCTCGCCGGTCCCGTTCGCCGACGTCGTCTGCTTCACGACGCACAAGGTGTTGCGCGGACCGCGCGGCGGCATGATTTTGTGCACGGAGGAGTTGGCCGCCCGCATCGACAAGGCGGTGTTCCCCTTCTCGCAGGGCGGCCCGCAGATGCACTCCGTCGCGGCCAAAGCCGTCGCGCTGCGCGAGTGCCAGCAGCCTGCGTACCAGGCCTACGCCGCGAAGGTCATCGCCAACGCCCAGGCTCTCGCCGAGGGGCTCACGGCCGAGGGCATGCGCCCGACCTCCGGTGGCACGGACACACACCTGGCGTTGATCGACCTCCAGCAGGTCGGCGTCACGGGCAAGGACGCCGAAGAGCGCACCGGCCGGGCGGGCATCGTGCTCAACAAGAACGCCATCCCCAACGACCCGCAGCCGCCGTCGATTGCGTCGGGCATCCGGGTGGGCACACCGAGCGTCACCACTCAGGGGATGACCGAGGGCGACATGAAGGAAGTCGCCTCGCTGATCGCCCGAGCAGTACGCGACGAGGACGGCTCTGCGGTCGATGAGGTGCGCCGTGGCGTTCAGGCTTTGGTCGACGCCCACCCCGCTTATCCGCGAGACGACGCGTAGGTGGCGGCGGACGGCTAGCGTCGGCCCGTGCGGGAGTACCTGCTCGTCCTCTGCGTCGCCGCGGCGGTCACCTACCTGGTGACCCCCTTGGCGCGCCGCTTCGCGATCCGCATCGGCGCCCTCGCTGAGCCGCGTGACCGTGACGTCCATGCGATCGCGACGCCGCGGCTCGGCGGTCTCGCGATGTACGCCGGGGTCTGCGCCGCGTTCCTCGTCGCCCACCAGTTGCCCGCGCTGTCGGGGGTGTTCAAGTACTCCGACGTGGAGGCCATCACGGTGGCCGGCGGCATCATCGTCCTGCTGGGCTTTGTCGACGACCGCTGGGGCATCGACGCGCTGACCAAGCTGGCCGGTCAGGTCGTGGCGGCCGGCGTCATGGTGCTGCTGGGCCTGCAGTTGCTCACCCTGACCCTGCCCGGGATCAACCTCTCGCTCGGGCCCGAGGGCGTCCCGCTCACCATCTTGCTCGCCTTGCTGACGGTGAATGCGATCAACTTCATCGACGGGCTCGACGGACTCGCTGCCGGGGTCGGGGCTATCGCCGCGCTGGCCTTCTTCGCGTTCTCCTACTCGCTGTCGAGCGGTCTCGTCGCTGACGGGGTGCAGCAGGAGCGGATTAGTTCGCCGACCCTGATCGCGGTGGTGCTCGCCGGTGCCTGCCTGGGTTTTCTGCCGCACAACTTCAACCCGGCCCGGGTCTTCATGGGCGATTCCGGCTCGATGCTGATCGGGCTCATGCTCGCTGGGGCCGCCACCAGCCTCACGGGCCAGTTCAACTACGACAACCTGCCGACATCGGCCACCTTCCCCGTGCTGCTGCCTCTGCTGTTGCCGTTTGCGGTGCTCGCGGTGCCGTTCATCGACCTGCTGCTGGCGGTGTTCCGGCGGACCAGGGCTGGGCGCTCGCCCTTCGCGCCGGACAAGGAGCACCTGCATCACCGGCTGCTGGAGATCGGCCACAGCCACACCCGGGCGGTGCTCATCATGTACTTCTGGACCGCGCTGCTGGCCTTCGGCGGTGTTGCCGTATCGGTGACGGGTGGCTTGCTGCCGGTGCTCGGCGTGATGGGTGCCCTGACCGCGGTCGCGCTGGTGGCGAGCAGCGTCCCGCGCCTGCGCGACGCGCGCGAGCCCTGATGCTCGCTCGACGCAACGGCCTGGCAACGGTCGCGACGACGGTCGCTGGGGTGCTGGCCGTCCTGGTCGCCTGGGCGGCGGTGGGGGAGCGCGGCCCGCTGTCGGCCGCCTTGGGGGCCAGCGTTGTGCTGGCCTTCTTTCTGATCGGCACGATCCCGTTCCTCGTGGTGGGCTCCGGCGGTCCCGGCCGCTCCGCGTTCGGCTTCCTCGTCCTCGGCCTGCTCTATGTCGTACGCATCCTGGCCGGGGTGGTGGTGTGGGCGCTCGCGGTCGATGCGCCCTCGATCGATCGCGTCGTCGTCGGAGTGACGGTCATCGTGTGCGCGCTCGTGTGGGTCAACACCCAGGTGGTTGTCGGGTTGTCCCGGCGCCACCAGCCGACCCTTGAGGTGTGATCCACGACGCTTCGGCCGGGGGTCGCGGCAGTCGCACCCTGAAGTAGTCTGACCGCACGATGTCCTCAGGTGCCACCGGCAGCCCGTCCGAACCCGTCGATCCGACGGACGAGGAGGCTTCCACACGCGCTTCGAGGAGAGAGTCCGACGACGCTTGGGCAGCGAGTTCTCTGCTGATCTCCGGCGTCGCGGTGTGGGGAGGAGCGGGCTACTTGCTCGCCCGCTGGCTCGACGCCCCGCTGCTCACCATGGTTGGCCTGCTGGTCGGGACGGCCACTGCGTTGTACGGCATCTGGTTTCGCTATGGTAGGTCGTGACCGTCGCCCCTGAGGGCGCGGTCCTCCTCCACGACTTGAAGGGACGACGTGAGCAGCCTGCTCGTCGCCGCCGCCTCTCACTACGCCGCCTTTGTGCCGTTGGCCGAGGAGAGCTCCGGTAAGGAGCCCTTCGTCAGTCCGGGTCCCAATGACTTCGACCTGCCCGCGATCTTCGGATCGATCGGCTGGTTCACCAAGCCCGTCCTGATCGTCTTCTTGATGACGTCCCTGGTGGCGTTGTTCTACTTCCTCTCCGCGCGCAACGCCAAGATCGTCCCGGGTCGGCTGCAGTTTGCCGGTGAGTCGATGTATGGCTTCATTCGCAACGAGGTGGCGCTGGACGCGATCGGCAAGGAGGGGCTGAAGTTTGCCCCCTACCTCGCGACGCTCTTCAGCTTCATCGCGGTCAACAACCTGGCCGGCATCATCCCGATCTTGCAGTTTCCGGCGACATCGCACATCGCGTTCCCGCTGGTCCTTGCCGTGATCTCCTGGATCATCTTCCTGTACCTCGGCATCCAGCGTCACGGACCGGTTCGGTACTTCAAGGAGATGATGTTCCCGCCCGGCATCCCGGTGCCGGTCTACTTCCTGCTGGCGCCGATCGAGAAGAACTCGATGGGGGCCAGCAGGAAGTACACCGGGACCGGGATGCCCGGGGGGAACATCATGTCCTTGAAGTAGCGGACCAGCCCGGCCCGCTTGATCCCGAGGTACATGAAGATCGCCCAGGAGATCACGGCCAGCACGAGGGGGAAGGCGATGTGCGAGGTCGCCGGGAACTGCAGGATCGGGATGATGCCGGAGATGTTGAGCACGGCGATGAAGCTGAAGAGGGTGGCCAGGTAGGGGACGTACTTACGTCCCTCGTGACCGATCGCGTCGAGCGCGATGGAGTTACGCACGAAGCCGTAGACCGACTCGCCGGCGAACTGCAGCTTGCCCGGCACCAGGGCGGCGCGTCGTGCGGCCAGGTAGTAGAAGACGGCGATGGCGAGTGACCCGAGGACGACGATCAGCATCGTCTTGGTGAAGAAGGTGCCTTCGCCGAAGAGCCCGGGAAAGACGAAAGTGCCGGGTCCGGGGCTGACGAAGCCCTCACCCTCAGCAGCAGCG
>JBKJLP010000033.1:0-3046 GCA_046596735.1 Mycobacteriales bacterium
GGGCACGAAGGCGATGTTGTCGGGGATGTCACCGGGTGGGTTCTTCTCCGCCGGTACGGCCACCTGACCACCTCCAGGAGAAGGCGCCGGGCTGATTGTCGGGGGCGGCGAACTGCTGCTCACAGCGGCGGTACCGCCGGTGCTGCAGCCGGTGAGCAGGAGGGCGGCGATAACGAGGTGGGATCGGGTCATGGAAGCGACGCTAGAAAGCGACGCCCCAGCGACCGGCCAACGAAAGGTTAAGAGGGCGTTTGCGTTTGTCCGCCTACAGTCCCGCCATGACCGGTTCGAGGCCGCAGGGCGTACGAAGCCTGCGTGTCCGCGTTCGAAACGCCATCGCGCTGGTCGCCGCACTCGCGCTGCTGCTGTTCGGGATTCCGCTGGCCGTGGTGATGGACCGGCTGATCCAGAGTCAGGCTCTGACCGGCCTGCAGCGCGACGCCACCCGCGCTGTCGCCGTCGTACCGGACAACACCCTGGAGGCCGGGTCCCCGCCGGCGGCACCTCTCGGAACGGGCGGGACCCGGATCGGGATCTACGACGCTCAGGGCCTGCGGATCGCCGGCGTCGGGCCTGCCCGCTCGGCGTTGGCTGCGGCGGCCGGCGACGGCCACGAGCATGATGGACGTGACGGTGGTGACCTGGCTGTCGTGGTTCCCGTGCTGTCCGACACCACGGTTGCCGGCAGCGTCCGCGCCGCCGTTCCCGTCTCGGTGCTCCACCGTCGCAGCTACGAGGCGTGGTCGCTGCTCGCCGTCTTGGCCTTGGCCGTTATTGGGGTCGCGACCTTGCTCGCCAGGCGCGCAGCCCGGCGCATCTCCCGGCCGTTCGAGCACATCACCGCTGCCGCCCGTCAGCTCGGCGGCGGACGCTACGACGTACACCTCCCCCGGTCGGGGATTCGGGAAGCCGACGAAGCCGGCGAGGCGCTTCGGCGCGGGGCAGAAGCGGTCGACGACCTCGTACGGCACGAGAGGGATTTTGTTCGCGACGCCTCCCACCAACTCCGCACGCCCCTGGCCGGTCTGCAGCTGTTCCTGGAACAGACCCCACCCGATCTTGCCGGTGCCCGCGAAAGGGCGCAGCACCTCGAGACGACGCTCGCGGACCTTCTTGCCGTACGCGGCGCCAGCAGGGGCGAGAGCTGCCAGGCACAGGTCATCGCCGCCGAGGCCGTCAAAAGGTGGACCAGCCAGGAACGAGCGGTCACCCTCAGAAGCGATATCACCGAAGCCGTAGCGTTCGCCGCCGCGGCGTTGCGCCAGAGCCTGGACGTGTTGCTGGACAACGCGATCCGGCACGGCGCGGGGCCCGTGACGGTGACGATCGAACCGTACGGCGACGCCGTCCTCGTCGAGGTAGCCGACCAGGGCGTGGGGTTCGCGTCCGCGGCGACCCCCGGCACGGGGCTGCAGATGGTGACCAGCGCCGTCGAGCGGGTGGGCGGCTCGCTGCTGGTGCGGCGCCGCGCGCCTCACCCCAGGGTGGCGCTGCTGCTTCCCGTCTCCTCGCCTCGGACCGAGGACGGCTGACCCGTCTCGCGCGTCGTGGGGAGCCATACCCGCAGGACAATGCCCTGCTCTCCATCCGGTGCGTCCTGCGCCACGATATTTCCGCCATGAGCGCGGGCGATCTCCCGGCAGATCGCCAGTCCCAGTCCGCTTCCCCCGCCAGGGGTGTGGCGTGCGCGGTCGGGCTCGAGCCGGTGGAACCGGGCGAAGATCTCCTCGCGCTGCGCCGCTGGGATGCCGGGCCCGTCGTCGCCGACGGCGATCGACACACCGTCGTCACCCGCGCGCAGGGACAGCGTGACGTGGGTACGCGCATGGGCCATCGCGTTGTCCCCGAGGTTGCGCAGCAAGCGTTCCAGGTGCCGCTGCGCCCCCTGGATCGCGACAGCGTCCAACGTAGGAAACTCCACGGAGATCTGCGGGCGAAGCGCGCGCAGTCGGTGAGCCTCCGCCAGAACAAGTTCGTCGAGATCGACTCGTCCGGTGGGGCTCACGGAGTCCGTCTCGTCCGCGTGCGCCAGGAAGAGCAGGTCGTCGATCAGGTCCCCCATCCGCGCGGCCTGCTGCCGCACCTGCGCGAGAGTGGCTGCCTGGTCAGCGGCGTGGGGGTAGGCCAACGCCACATCGACCTGAGCCAGCAGGGCCGAAAGCGGGCTCCTGAGCTCGTGAGAGGCATCACCGGTGAAGCGGCGCTGGCGTTGCGCCGCGATCTCCAACCGTTCGAGCATGGCGTTCATCGTCTCTGCCAGGCGGGCGATCTCGTCGCGACTTCCCGGTACGGGCACCCGCCGTTGCAGGTCGGACTCGCCGATCTCCGCAGCCCGCGAGCGGATGCGCTCGACCGGCCGTAGCGCCCGCCCCAACGACAGCCACACAACCCCACTCACCAGCAACAGGACGACGGGAAGACCGACGATCAAGCCTTCGCCGAGCCGGCCAGCGCTGGAGTCAACCTGTTCCAGGGACGTAGCGACGTAGACCCAGCCTGGTCCGCTCGACAGGGTGATCGGGAGCGCAACGACGCGGAACCGCTGCCCTCGATTCGCGATCGGGAGCGCGGAGCGAGTCACGACGCGGGGCGCCCGAACGCTGGGCGGCGCAGCCAAGGCAGCCGGCTCACCATCAATATTGGGGCTCGCTGCGATGACGGCGCCGTGGGCATCGATGACCTGTACGAGTGAGGTCTCCTCACCGGTGCTTGCCACCTGCGGCTGAAGACGGCCGGACTCGGCGAGCGTGGCCACGTCGCGCGCCCGCGCCAGTGCCGTGCCGTCCACACCGACGATCAGCGAGTGGCGCAGGAAACCCACCAACAAGACACCAGCCACCGTGAGGACGACGGCAACGACACCTGTGGCCACCGCCACAGCCGAGCGACGTACGCCCAGGCTCCTCATGGACGGTTCTCCGGTGGGCTCACCGGGGCCGGAGTGACGAGCCGGTAGCCCGCGCCGCGAACGGTCTCGATGCACGAAGGGGCGCCGGGACGGTCTAACTTCTTGCGCAGATAGCCGACGTAGACGTCGACAACGTTG
>JBKJLP010000370.1:0-19400 GCA_046596735.1 Mycobacteriales bacterium
TGAGCCGCTTGGTCTCGGCAGCGGCCGGCCCCGCCGGGAGGTCGCTCTGGAAGTCCGACCACGACGGACCCCTCGCGGGGGCCACTGGCTGTGCGGGCGCGGGAGGTACGGGGGGCGGCGGGCTCGGCCGCTCTGGCGGATCCGCCGGGGCGTTGCCGCCGTACTCGATGTCGAGATCGAACCCGCCGTCTCCGGCCGGACCGGACGCGCCGGGCCAGTCCTGGGACAGCAGGACGGTCTCGCTCACCTCAGGAGGTGTGCTGGCACTCTCCTCGACCGGGACGGTCGCACGTCCGCAGATCGGGCAGAACGGCTGAGGGCCCGGTGGGTGGCCCAACGGGCAGCGCATCGTCGTCACGTCGTCCCTCTCGACCGGCTCGGGTTGGTGCCGAGCGCGTGCTCGCTTCTGCATACGTACATCTGCGCAGTGTCGCAGTTGCACGGGCGGTGAGCGTCAGCGACGCGCGGCTAGCCTGCAAACACTGCCCACGCTCGCCGTACGTGACCGCGCACACGCCCGGTCCCGCTTAGAGCAGGTTCCGGTGGGGGTAGGAACGCAGCGCGACCCACCCGCTTCAGGAGCCCCCATGCCGCACCACCACCACCGGACCGCCCGATGACCGCTGTCTGGCCCGGCGCTGCTTACCCCCTTGGCGCCACCTACGACGGGAGCGGCACCAACTTCGCACTCTTCTCCGAGGTCGCTGAGTCCGTGGAGCTGTGCCTGTTCGACGAGGACGGGACCGAGACCAAGATCGCGCTCAGGGAGCGCGATGCCTTCGTCTGGCACGGCTATCTGCCCAACATCGGTCCGGGCCAGCGCTACGGCTACCGCGTGCACGGCCCGTACGACCCAGCCGCGGGGCACCGCTGTAACCCCAACAAGCTCCTGCTCGACCCCTACGCCAAGGCGGTCGACGGCGACATCGACTGGGCGCAGGCCTGCTTCTCCTACACCTGGGGCGACGAGGAGTCGCTCAACGACGAGGACTCGGCCCCGCACATGAGCAAGTCGGTGGTCATCAGCCCGTATTTCGACTGGGACAGCGACCGCCACCCTCGTACGCCCTACAACGAGACGGTCATCTACGAAGCACACGTCAAGGGGCTCACCCAGACGCATCCGGGCATCCCTGAAGAGATCCGCGGCACCTACTCCGCGGTCTCCCACCCGGTCATGATCGAGCACTACAAGCGCCACGGCATCACCGCCGTTGAGCTCATGCCGGTGCATCAGTTTGTGCATGACAGCCACCTCGCCGACCGCGGCCAACGCAACTACTGGGGCTACAACACCATCGGCTTCTTCGCCCCGCACAACGACTACGCGGCGGTGTCGACGCCCGGCCAACAGGTCCAGCAGTTCAAGGCGATGGTGAAGGAGTTACACGCGGAGGGGCTCGAGGTCATCCTCGACGTCGTCTATAACCACACCGCTGAGGGAAACCAGCTCGGCCCAACGCTGTCGTTCCGCGGCATCGACAACGCCAACTACTACCGGCTTGTCGACGAGGATAAGAAGCACTACTACGACACCACCGGCACCGGCAACACCTTGCTCATGAAGAGCCCGCACGTACTGCAGCTCATCATGGACTCCTTGCGCTACTGGGTCACCGAGATGCACGTCGACGGCTTTCGGTTCGATCTGGCGTCCTCCCTGGCCCGTCAGTTCCACGAAGTGGACCGGCTTTCGGCCTTCTTTGACCTGGTGCATCAGGACCCGATCGTCAGCCAGGTCAAGCTCATCGCTGAGCCCTGGGACATCGGCCACGACGGCTACAACGTCGGCGGCTTCCCGCCCCTATGGACCGAGTGGAACGGCAAATACCGCGACACCGTGCGTGACTTCTGGCGGGGTGAGCCAGCGACGCTGGCCGAGTTCGCCTCACGCCTGACCGGCTCAGCCGACCTGTACGAAGAGGACGGCCGACGGCCGTACGCCTCCATCAACTTCGTGACGGCCCACGACGGCTTCACCCTGCACGACCTGGTCTCCTACAACGACAAGCACAACGACGCCAATGGCGAGGACGGCAACGACGGGGAGAGCCACAACTCCTCATGGAACTGCGGGGTCGAGGGTGAGACTGACGACCTCGATGTCATCGCGCTGCGCGAGCAGCAAAAGCGCAACTTCCTGGCCACCCTGTTCCTCTCGCAAGGCGTGCCGATGCTGCTGCACGGTGACGAGCTCGGTCGCACGCAGCAGGGCAACAACAACGTCTACGCGCAGGACAGCGAGCTGGCGTGGATCGACTGGGAGCGCGCAAAGGACTACGAGGTCATGTCCGAGTTCGTCGCTCGGCTGGCCAAGATCCGAGCCGAACACCCCGTGTTCCGTCGCCGTCGCCACTTCCAGGGCCGTGTAGTCAAGGGGTCAGCGATCGAGGATCTTGGCTGGTTCACCCCCGGCGGTGACTGGATGACGGACGACGACTGGGAGTCTGGCTTCGCCCGCTCGGTAGCGGTGTTCGTCAACGGGGAAAGCATCCGCGAACCCGACCAGCGCGGCGAGCGGGTGGCGGACGACTCCTTCTTCCTGCTCTTCAACGCCCACCACGAACTGATCGGCTTTACGCTGCCCGACCTCGGTGCTGGCGAGCGCTGGGCGATCGTCGTCGACACCGCTGCGCCGATGCTGGGCGACGCCGAGCCGCGCACGGTCAAGACGGGCGACGAGGTGCCGGTCGAGGCCCGCTCGATCCAGCTGCTGCAGCGCGTCTTCTGACCTATGAGCCACCTGCCTGCGGCCGGACGGCCGGTGCCCGTCTCGACCTACCGCGTCCAGCTGCGGCCGCCGGCAGGCGACCACCCGGGCTTCACGTTCGACGACGCTGCTGCCACGGCGCCCTACCTCGCCCGGCTCGGGATCACGCACGTTTACTGCTCGCCGTACCTGCAAGCTGCGCCCGGATCAGCGCACGGTTACGACGTGGTCGACCCGACCCGGCTCAACGCTGAGCTGGGTGGCGAGCCTGCCTTCGCACGGCTGGTCGATGCCTGCCGGTCCGCCGGGCTCGGGATCGTCGTCGACGTCGTGCCCAACCACGTGGCCATCAGTGAGCCGGAGTCGCAGAACGCCGCCTGGTGGTCCGTGCTCGAGCTAGGTCGCGCGTCCCCATACGCGGCATGGTTCGACATCGACTGGGAGAGTCCGACCAACCCGGGCAAGGTGATGGTCCCGGTGCTCGGCGCGCCACTCGAGGACGTCCTCGACGAACTCGTCATCGACGGCGACCGGATCCGCTACGACGACCACGAAGTGCCGCTGCGGCCCGGATCGGTCATCGAGGGCGACCTCACGGCAACACTGGCGGGGCAGCACTACGCGCTGACGCACTGGAAGCAGGCCACGACTCACCTGAACTACCGACGGTTCTTCGACGTGACAACCCTGGCCGGCGCCCGGGTAGAGGTGCCGTCGGTCTTCGACGCCACTCAGGGCCTCCTCGTCGAGCAGGTGCGCGCTGGGCTCGTCGATGGCTTGCGCATCGACCACCCGGACGGCCTCGCTGACCCCGAGGGCTACCTCGAGCGGCTGGCCGAGCAGACCGGTGGGACCTGGGTCGTCGTGGAGAAGATCCTCGAACCGGGCGAGAGACTGCCCGACGGATGGGCCTGCGCCGGCACGACCGGCTACGACGTACTTAATGACGTGTTAGGGCTGTTCGTCGACCCCGCAGGTGAAGGGCCACTGACTGAGCACTGGCTGCACGTCACCGGCTCCGCCTCGAGCTATCCGCAGGTGGTCGACGAGACCAAGAGACTGGTGCTGACCGACGTCTTGGTCGCCGAGGTCAACCGGCTGACGGCCGTCGCCGCTCGCGCGTTGGGGCCGACCGGCAGCTCCGCATCCCTGCGGGCCGCGCTGATCGAGGTGCTTGCCGCGTTTGACGTCTACCGCGCCTATCTGCCCCCCACCGGCCCTGCGGACGACGTCGCTCGCCAGGGCGTCGATCATGCCGTTGCACGAGCACAGCAGACGGCGCCGGAGTTGCGCGAGGCGATCACCTTGATCGGACGACTGGCACTGGCCGAGGCCGATCCGGTCGACGCGGAGGCAGCCCGCGAGTTCGTCACGCGCTTCCAGCAGACTTGCGGCCCGGTGATGGCCAAGGGCGTGGAGGACACGGCGTTCTACCGCTACGCCCGGTTCACGGCGCTGAACGAGGTGGGTGGCGACCCGGGTCGGTTCGGCCTGAGCCAGCAGGATTTTCACGACGCTTGCCGCCAGCGTTTGTCTGACTGGCCGCTGTCCATGACCGCGCTGTCCACCCACGACACCAAACGGTCCGAGGACGTCCGCGCTCGACTCGTGCTGCTGTCGCAGTGTCCCGAGGCGTGGGTCGACGCCGTACAAAAGTGGTCGCACCTGGCCGAGGGCCACCGAACGGCCGCCGGACCGGACCCGGCGACCGAGCAGCTGATCTGGCAGACCCTCGTCGGCGCGTGGCCGCTGACCGCCGACCGAGCCGTGGCCTACCTGCAGAAGGCCACCCGCGAGGCCAAGTCACACACGTCTTGGCTAGAGCCCGATGCAGACTACGAATCCGCCGTCGAGGCTTTCGTTCGCGCGGTCTTGTCCGACGGTCCGTTGACCGCGTTGATCGAGGACTTCGTACGAGGTCTTGAGCCGGCTTGGCGGACCACGGTCCTTGCCCAGAAGCTCGTTCAGCTCACCGTCCCAGGTGTAGCCGACACCTACCAAGGCACCGAGTTCGTCGACCTCTCGCTGGTCGACCCGGACAACCGCCGAGCGGTCGACTACGCCGCGCGGGCAGCCCTCATGGACCGCGACGACGACTCCCTCGATGGAGCCAAACTCGCCGTGACCGCGGCTGCGCTTCGGTTGCGGCGCGCGCACCCGGAGTGGTTCCTCGCCGGCTCCACATATTCGCCGGTCGATGCCGGCCCGCACGCCCTGGCCTTCTCGCGCAGCGATCAGGTCGTGACCGTCGTCCCGTTGCGCGCGATCACGCTGGAGCGTGAGGGCTGGGCAGGCGCCGCCGTCGACCTGCCCGTAGGCACCTGGCGCGACGTCTTTACCAACCGGCTGTGGACCGACAGAGTGGGCTTGGCTGACCTGCTCGACATCGTGCCTGTCGCCCTACTCATCCGGGAGGCGGGCGCGTGAGCACGTACGAGGTGTGGGCTCCCACGCCCGACCAGGTCGAGCTCGCGCTCGGTGGTGAGCGCCATCCGATGACCCGCGGGGACGACGACTGGTGGCGCGTGGCCGTCGAGGGTGAGGGCGACTACGCGTTCGCGCTCGATGGCGGCGACCCACGACCAGACCCGCGTAGCGGGTGGCAGCCGCACGGCGTCAACGGTCCTTCTCGACTGGTCGACCATGCGGCCTTCGCCTGGACCGATCAGCACTGGCGCGGCCTGCAGCTCGCCGGCAGCGTCCTTTACGAACTCCACATCGGGACCTTCACCGAGCTGGGCACCTTCGACGGCGCCATCGCCCGGCTCGACCACCTCGTCGAGCTCGGCGTCGATGCCGTGGAGTTGCTCCCCTGCAACGCCTTTGCCGGCGAGCGGGGCTGGGGCTATGACGGCGTTGCCTGGTTTGCGGTGCACGAGCCGTACGGCGGACCGGAGGGGCTCAAGCGCTTCATCGACGCCTGCCACGCGCGCGGACTGGGCGTCGTCATGGACGTCGTCTACAACCACCTCGGGCCAGCCGGCAACTACCTGCCCGAGTTCGGGCCCTATCTGACCGATGCGCACACAACTCCGTGGGGCAGCGCGGTCAACCTCGACCGGGCCGGCAGCGACGAAGTCAGGGCCTACATCCTGGACAACGTCCGGATGTGGCTGCGTGATTATCACGCCGACGGGCTTCGCTTGGATGCCGTCCACGCCTTGGTCGACGAGCGCGCGACGCCGTTGCTGGAGGAGATGGCCGTTGCCGTCGAGGCGATCGGCGCCCAACTGCGCAAGCCTCTGTGGCTGGTCGCCGAAAGCGATCTCAACGACGTACGGCTCATCACACCGCGCGCGGCTGGTGGCTTCGGGCTGGATGGGCAGTGGGCCGATGACGTGCACCACGCGCTCCACGCCACGTTGACCGGCGAGCGGGCCGGCTACTACGGCGACTTCGGCTCCTTTCCGGTGCTCGCCAAGGCCCTCACCGGCGCGTTCGTGCACGACGGCACCTGGTCGTCGTTTCGGGGCCGCAAGCACGGTCGACCGGTGCCAGCGACGACGCCCGGGCATCGCTTCGTGGCCTATCTGCAGAACCACGACCAGATCGGCAACCGGGCGACGGGAGACCGCATCTCTGCGACCCTGTCCCCTGGCTTACTCAAGGTCGGCGCGGCGCTGATCCTCACCTCGCCCTTCACCCCGATGCTGTTCATGGGCGAGGAGTGGGGGGCACGTACGCCCTGGCAGTTCTTCAGCGACCACGACGGCGAACTGGGCGAGGCCGTGCGTCGGGGCAGGCGGGCCGAGTTCGCCTCGCACGGCTGGGCCACCGAGGACGTGCCCGACCCGCAGTCGCTGAGCACCTTCCAGGCCAGCAAACTCGACTGGAGCGAGCTCACTGACGGCAGCGCGCAGGATCTGTTGGCGTTCACCCGCGACCTGATTGCGCTGCGGCGCCGCCGGCCGGAGCTCACCGACGGACGCCGGGATTGGGTCTCGGTCAGCTACGACGAAGATTCTCGCTGGCTGGTGATCCGACGGGGTCGTGTCGCGGTGGCGTGCAACCTCAGCGACGAACGACAGATCGTGCCGCTGCAGGGGACCCCGACGGCTGTCTTGCTCGCCAGCGCGCGGGGTTTCGTCTTCCGGGACGGCGAGATTGACCTCGATGCCGAGTCGGTCGCCGTCCTCGACCTGGCTGAGCGACTCAGCGCAGAAACCAGGCCGCCCAGTCGGCGCTGACGTGAGCGACCGCCGGCGCGGCAACCGAGCCGGTCCCGCGCCGCAGCTCGCCCAAGACCAGCCCGACCACGAGGTCGAGGGGCACGACGTGCCACCCGTAGAGGGGAACGTGCAGAGCCGCGAAGGCCACCGCGGCGACGACGATCGCCGCGTCCGGACCCCAACCCGTGTCGACAGCGTCGTACAGGGCGCCCCGGAGGAAGACTTCCTCGGCAAGGGCCACGACCCCCACCACCGCGGCCCAAGGAACGAAGCCGGTGCCGGAAAAAAGTTCACCGCTTCGCGTCAGCAGCACCGGCACACACAGAAGCGCACCCACGAGAAGGCCAGCGCCGATCGCCCACGGGTGCGCGTGGAGTCGGGGACGCGCCACGGCAACGGACAGCAGCCCGAGCACCACCGCAAAGGACAGGCCGGCCCGGGCAGACTGGGCAACGCCGACACCGCCAACCGCGACGCGCAGCCACACGGCGAGGCCAAAGCCGAGCAGGAGCAGCGGGGCGGTAGCGCGGCGCGCCAGCAGCATTAGGCGTCCTGCTCGCGACGAGCGGCCGCAAGCCGGAGGCCGACGAGCGCGCCACCGACAACGAGCACACCCACGCCGATGATGGCGATCAGCGCCACCCTGTTGGTGGACCCCGCTGAGACCGGACGGGACACCCGTACCAACACGAACTCCCCCGCTGCGGGCACAGAGGTGTTGAAGATGTCCGCACCGACCTGCTGAGTCGCGAGAATCCGCCAGGGGGTCGCCGGGTCGGGCCGGTAGGCGAAGACCGGTAACGGCAGCGACACCTCAGTCGCGCGCATCGTGATCGCCGGTGATTGCGCCTGCGGTCGCAGCGGCGCATCGACATCACCGGCGCGGAACGTCAGCAAGTAGGAGTTGCTGACGCGGACCCCAGGAGCGAGCGGAGGCGTGGGCGGCACCGGCGTCGCTGCCACCGTGAGGGTGCTGGCCGTAGCCGGGGCAGCGAAGGCCTGCGGCGGCGCAAACACCGACACCTGCGGGCCACGCTCAGCGCTGTTGGCCACGAGACCGCCGGGGTTCACGCCATCCGTGAGCCGGAGATCGACCGTCGCGGTCGTCGCCGGCTTCGCGGCCGGGTCCACCTGCGGCACGTTGCGGTACGGCTCGTCGGGGAAAGCGACGCCGTCGTAAAGCGGCACGCTGCCGGGCGCCGCGAGCCAGATCGCGAACAGTAGGGCGGCCAGGGCAGCCCACCGGACCCGTTCGCGGTGTCGAGAAGTCAGGGCCATCACCACCGCACGGTACGACGCGTCACCAGTTGCAGAGAGGAATCGCGCGCGCTCCGGCGAAACATGCACGAGACTCGCAGCACCCTCCTTCACGAAATCCGGTGCCATGACCCCCACCCCGCTCCGCCGCTTGCTGTCCCTGACCGCCGCGGCGGCACTGCTTGTGCTCGTCACGCCTACCGGGATCGCCCAGGCTGCCGACGCCTTCCCACCCACCCCGGGCGTGCCGTGCGACGCAGGATCGCTGCCCGAGACGACCCAGGGTCGCGTCTCGCTGGCCGACGTCAACAGTGGCCGGGCCGCGAAGGGCTACACCTGCAACGCCCGCGAGGTCGGCCACTTCGGTGTTACCGGCGGTTTCCGGGTGGAGTCCTATGTCGACAAGGCAGGCCACATCTGCGGCTTCTACGACACGACACTGCTCTTCCCGAAGGACACCCTCAACCAGGGTGTTGAGGGCACCGGCACCTACGTGATGGATATGACCGACCCGACCAAGCCGGTGCACACCGACACGCTGCGCACACCGGCCATGCAATCGCCGCACGAGTCACTTCGGCTGAACCAGAAGCGCGGCCTGCTGGTGGCGACGCTCAGCTACCCGACGTTCAACCCTGGCTTCGTTGATGTTTACGACGTAACCGTTGACTGCCGGCACCCGGTGCTGAAGTCCTCGACGCCGCTGGGCGTGCTGGGCCATGAGAGCGGCTTCTCCCCCGACGGCAACACCTACTACGCGGGTTCGCTGTACGGCCGCACGCTGGCCGCGGTCGACCTCACCAATCCGACAATCCCGAGCATCTTGTGGTTCACCACGGCCTACTCACCGCACGGCATGAGCCTGTCTGACGACGGCAAGACGATGTACATGGCCGAGGCGAGCCAGCAGTCTGGCGCCTACGACGGCCTCACCATCCTGGACGTCACGCAGGTCCAGAACCGCACGCTCAACCCGTCCGTGCCCGTGATCAGCAAAACGACCTGGCCCAACGTCGGGACGCCTCAGACCACGGAGCCCTTCACCAAGGACGGCCACCCGTACCTGATGGAGACCGACGAGTACGGCAGCGGCGCGAAGGTTGGCGCCGGGCGCATCATCGACATCGCCGACCCCAAGAAGCCGGTGGTCATCTCGAACATGCGGCTGCAGGTCAATCAGGAAGCCAATCAGGCCAGCGACCAGGCCAAGGACCCGGGGGCTAGCGAGCAGTTCCAGGGCTACGAAGGCCACTACTGCACGATCCCGACGCGGGTGAATCCGACGATCGTCGCCTGCACCTTCATCGTCTCCGGCTTCCGGCTGTTCGACATCACCGACCCGCACAACCCCCAGGAGATCGCCTACTTCAACGGCAAGATCAAGGCGGACAGCAACCCCCTGCACCAGGGTGCGTTCGCGATGTCGGCGCCGGCGTTCTCCCCGAGGGCCAACGAATACTGGTACTCCGACGGCAACCTCGGCTTCTACGCGGTAAAGACCACCCCGGCGGCGAAGCGGATGACCGCTGCTGCCGGGCCGCCGAAAGCCGGTCCTGGCGCCCCGGTCGTCGCCAAGCCAGCGCCCGCTAAGGGGCCGCTGCCGGCGACTGGCCTACCGGTCGCGCTCCCCGCGATCGCCGTGCTCTGCCTGGGTGCGGTTCTGGGCATCCGTCGCCGCCGTACCGCGTAACCGACTTTCCGTTGCCCCACCGAGCTCCCGAGGTCCCATGACGACGCCTGCCTCCACCGATCCGTACCTGTGGCTGGAGGAGGTGGAGAGCGACGAGGCCCTGACGTGGGTGCGGACGCAGACCGCCACCACGGCTCACCGCTTGCAGGACGCGGCCTATCAGAGCGATCAGGAGGCGCTGTACGAGCTCGCGACCCTGCCGAGCAACATCCCGATGATCACCAGGCGTGGCGGCTTCGTCTACAACTTCTGGCAGGACGCTGACCACGTACGCGGGATCTGGCGGCGAACCACCCTGGACAGCTATCGCTCAGACGCAACTGACTGGGATGTCCTGCTCGACGTGGACGCTCTCGCGCGCGACGAGGACGAGGACTGGGTCTACAAGGGTTCCCAGTCGTGCGAGCCCGACCACGAGCGGGTACTCCTGACGCTGTCGCGCGGTGGGGCAGACGCCGCGCACATCCGTGAATACGACCTGCCGAGTCGGTCCTTCGTCGACGGCGGCTTCGTCGTCCCGGAGTCCAAGAGCAGCGCATCGTGGGAAGACGCCGACACCCTGCTCATAGCAACCACGCTGGGCGAGGGCAACGCGACACCGTCGGGCTATCCGCGCATCGTCCGGCGTTGGACTCGCGGCACGGACTTCGACGCCGCTCCGGTGGTGTTCGAGGGAACCGTGGACGACATGGCCGTTTACGGCTACCGCGATCGCACGCCTGGCCACGAGCGGACCATCTTCCGGCGGCAGACCACCTTCGAAGAAGGCGAGACCTACCTGGGTGCATCGGGCGCTGACGCCGTTCGCCTGGAGGTACCGCTGGATGCTGCGCTCGACCTCGACCGGGACTGGCTGACGCTGCGACTCAAATCCGCATGGACCGTCGACGGCACCACCTATCCGCCGGACACGTTCCTCGTCATCAGCGCCGAGGCGTTCTTGTCCGGCGACCGCAACTTCCACGTGCTGTTCGCACCGAAGCCACGTCGGGTCCTGATGGACGCGACGTGGACGAAGAGCCGCCTCGTCCTCACCATCATGGACAACCTGGTCACCGAGATCGTCTGGGCCACGCCCACCGACGACGACTGGAAGCTCGAGCCGGCCGCCGGCTTTCCGTCCAACGCCACCCTGATGGTCGGCGCGCTCGATGGCGGGGCGATGGATCGCACTGACGATCTGCTGGCTGTCGTGACGAGCTTCCTCGAGCCGACCACGATGGGCCTGTTCTCACCAGATTCTGACTTCACCGTCGTCAAGACCGCTCCGTCCGCCTTCGACGCCACTGGCCTCACGGTGTCGCGGCACGAGGCGATCGCTGATGATGGCGAGCGAATTCCGTACTTCCAGATCGGCCGCGAGTCCGGCGGCCCCTTGCCTACCGTGCTCTATGGCTATGGCGGCTTCAACGTGCCGATGATGCCCAGCTACCTCGGCGGCATCGGCAAGGTCTGGCTGGAGCCAGGCAACACCTGGGTCATCGCCAACCTGCGTGGCGGCGGCGAGTTCGGGGCCGAGTGGCACAAGGCGGGGATGCGCGAGGGCAAGAAGACCGCGCATGACGATTTCGCCGCGGTGGCACGGGATCTGCTCGCGCGTGGCGTCACCACGACGCCGCAGCTCGCTTGCTATGGCGGGTCCAACGGCGGGCTGCTGGTGGGCAACATGCTCACCCGCTACCCCGAGCTGTTCGGCGCGGTGTGGTGCACCGTGCCGCTGCTCGACATGCAGCGATACACCAAACTCCTCGCCGGTGCGTCCTGGATTGCGGAGTACGGCGACCCGGACGTGCCCGAAGACTGGGCTTTCCTCAAGGGCCACTCGGCCTATCAGCTCGTCGACGCCGAGCGCGACTACCCGCCGATCCTGTTGGTCACCTCGCGCCGCGATGACCGAGTGCACCCGGGGCACGCCCGCAAGATGGCCGCCAAGCTCGTTGCCGCCGGCAAGCAGGCCTACTTCTACGAGCCGGACGACGGTGGCCACGGCGCAGCTAACAAGAAGCAGGGCGCTGAATTATCGGCGCTGGGCTTCAGTTTCCTGCGCTCGACGATCGGCGCTGCGGGCGCCTGACGCTTAGCGAAGTTCGTAGGCGGTTCGGCTGAGGGTGAAGCCGTGGCCGGTCGCCTTGTTGTCGCAGGTGAGCCCGGTCCGCAGGCTCGTGCACCGAAAGTCGCCGATTTCGAGCGCGTGCCCGTACGCCAAGAGCTGGTCTGAGCCAGCGACGGTGTCCGTGGCGCAGGTGAACATGGGGCGCTCGGACTCCAACGACAGTCCGTTGCCCCAGTCGCCGAAGTCGCACTCACCCGGGCGTGGAGGCGGAGCCTTCCACGTCCGGTCGAGAACGTCGCACCGGACGGCGTCGGCCGCGAAGTAGCAACCGATGTTCCTGCTGGGGGTGCTGAACTGTGTTTCGCCCGACGCCTTCGACGTGATGATCGAAGGCGTGGGAGCCGGCGTCGAACGTGAGGCTGCGACCGACGGGGACACCGCCGGGGCGGACCCGTCAGCGTTGTCGACCCCAGTTCCGCCGGTGCTCGTCGAGCAACCGACCGCGGAGATCAGCAGCAGCGCACCTAGCGCACCCTGACACTTTCCTCGACCGCTCATCCGCCGCTCCCCCTCATCGAGCTGTTAGTCGGCGCCATCCTGCCGCGCCAACGCCGTGAGTCGACTGAGGGCGCGCAGGTACTTCTTGCGATAGCCGCCGGCGAGCAGCTCAGCCGGAAACAGCCGGTCGAGCGGCTCGCCGCTCGTCGCGAACGCGATGTCACGGTCATACAACCGGTCGGCGAACACCACGAACCGGAGCGCAGCCGCCTGGTCCACCAGCGGGCCGAGTTTCTCGACGCAGACCAGGCTCAGGCCCTCGACCAGTGCCCCGTAGCGCGAGGGGTGTAGCCGCCCGAGGTGTTGCAGCAGTGCCTCGAACCCGTCGTAGGACGCACTCGGACTGTCATGGGCGAGCCGCTCCAGCGCCTCCTTCTCCAGCGGCGGTGGCGGGTCAGGAAGACCGCGGTGGCGGTAGTCCTCGCCGTCGACCCGCAACGGTTCGAAGTGCGCCCGCAGGCCCTGGATCTCGCGCAGAAAGTCCTGAGCCGAGAACCGCCCCTCCCCCAGCGAGCCAGGCAACGTGTTGGACGTCGCGGCGAGATTGACCCCGGCCTCAACCAGCCGAGCGAGGAGCGACGAGACCAACACCGTGTCGCCCGGATCGTCAAGCTCGAACTCGTCGATCGCGAGGAGCCGATAACTCGACAGTGCCTCGACCGCCGGCGCAAAGCCGAGTGCTCCCACCAGGTGGGTGAGCTCGACGAAGGTGCAGTAAGCACTCGGACCAGGAGCGGCGTGCCACAGCGAGGCGAGCAGGTGGGTCTTGCCGACGCCGTAACCGCCGTCGAGGTAGACGCCACCTGGGGCCGGAGCCCTCATTCGAAATCGAGCCGGTCGTACCGACATCCGCTCGGCAAACGCCTGCAGCTGCGCGACGGCGGCAGACTGGGACGGCTGCTGCGAGTCCGGTCGATAGCTGTCGAAGCGGACCTGAGCAAACCGCGGGGGCGGCACGAGCGTCGCCAACAGGTCATCGCGCGCCACCACCGGTTCGCGGTCGACGAGGCGGACGGCAGGCACGAGCAGCGAGCCTACGGCGGCGGCTTAGGGTCGCTGCATGACATCGACTACCTCCGGCGCTGACCCTGCTGTCGTCGGCCCCTATCTCGCAGACGTGTTGGCCGACGAGGCGTGGCGCGAGCCACGGATCGAGCTGATCGCTGGAGGCAAGTCCAATCTGACCTATCGCGTCTCCAGCAGCGTCGGTGACGTCATCTTGAGGCGCCCACCGCTGGGCCACGTCTTGCCGACGGCGCACGACATGAACCGCGAATACACCGCGATGGACGCGCTGCGCGACACCGACGTACCAGTCCCGAAGATGCTCGCGATCCAGCGGGACCCGGAGCTGCTGGGGCAGCCCTTCTACGTCATGGAGGCTGTCGAGGGGCACATCTGCCGCGAGGAGATCCCGGCCGGCTACGCCGATGAGCCCGCGCAGCGCCGCGCGATCGGCGAAGGGCTCATTCGCACCCTCGGTGATCTGCACAACGTCAAGCCGGACGACGTGGGTCTGGGCGAGTTCGGCCGACCCGAGGGCTATCTGGCCCGTCAGGTCTCGCGGTGGAGCAAGCAGTGGGATGCCACCCGCATCGACGGGCTCGAGAGCATCGACGCCCTCGCGGCGGAGCTCGCGGACACGCTGCCGCAAACCCAGCGTTCGACCATCGTGCACGGCGACTTCCGGCTCGACAACACGATCCTCGACCCGATGACGCCGGGGCGGATCGCCGCAGTCCTGGACTGGGAGATGTGCACCCTGGGCGATCCGCTCGCCGACCTGGGCATCCTGCTCGTCTACTGGTCCCAGGCCGACGACGCGGACGCGCGCAACCTTGGCAACGTCGTGCAGTCAGCGACCGTGCTGGAGGGCTTCCCGGACCGGGCCGAGGTAGCCAGGATCTACGCCGACCGCAGCGGCCTGGATCTCGCCGACCTGCCTTGGTACGTCTCGTTCGCGTTCTGGAAGTTGTCGGTGGTCATCGCGGGCATCGTGGCGCGCGTGCAGGGCGGGGCGATGGTGGGATCGGGCTTCGAAGGGATCCAGGAGCGGATCAAGCCGCTCGTGGCGCTCGGTCAGCAGACCCTGAGCGAGAACCGCGTGCACTAGCGCGACGGATCTGCAGCGCCCACAGCACTAACGGGATCTGCAGCGGGAGCCGGGCCAGCGCGATCCAGCGCGGGGTGTCGCCCGGATGAATCGCCATCTCGATATTGCCCGGGAAGACCGCCACCAGAAGTAATGCGGACGCCGTCGCGGCAAGCGGTCGTGTGCGGGCCGGAACGAGCAAAGCCGCACAGGCCAACTCGGCGACGCCGCTGCCATAAACCCACGCCCGCGCCGTACCGGGCAGCCACGCGGGAATCAGGTCGTCGAACGACTGCGGGGACAGGAAGTGCAGGACGCCGGAGGTGGTGAAGACCGCGGCCAGCAGATACGGAGAGACCTGACGGAGGCGGGCACTGCGGGGACCGGACACTGGGGCAGGCTAGGCCGATGACCGACACCGTGCTTGCTGGGATCTATCGGCACTACAAGGCCGAGCGCTTCTACCTCGTCCTCGGCCTGGGCCATGACGCCAACGATGACGACCGCACCGTCGTGATCTACGTGCCGCTCTACGTCGACGCCGCCGAGCCCGGCCCACGTCTAGCCGTGCGCACGCTCGAGGACTTCACCGCTTGGGTCGACCCGGGTACGCGGGCAACCGTGGACGAGGGAACCCCTGGCGCCGTACGACGTTTCACCTACATGCCCGACGAAAGCCTTACCTCGTGACCACTGACCCGACTGCCTTCGCTGCACTTGGTTTCTTCCCCGCGGATCACGCAGCCGCAGAGAGCGGCAAGGTCTATGCCAGCGGCGCCTACTGGAACACGCTTCGCTTTCCAGAGTTTCCTGCGCTGCTGCCGGCGATGACGCTGGTGGCGGTGCTTCGCCAACCTTTCCACGCCGCCGATGCTGACCATGCGTTCTCGATTGCCCTCGAGGACGCCGATGGTCGCCGACAGGAGTTTGCGGTCGACGGGCAGTTCCGAGCCACGCTCGGTGAAGGGGCGCGCCTGGGCGAGGAGAACATCATCCCGATCACCGTGCCGGTGTTTGGTCTCGGCTTTGCCCAGCCTGGCGACTTCTCCTTCGTGCTTCTGGTCGATGGCGTGGAACTCGCCCGCTACCCGATTCATGTCGTCCACGTCGCCGGCTAAATCTCGCTCTCGACAGGGGGGTTCGCCGGGAGCACACTGCGCGGGTGTGATGCACCCGAGGGGGAGCCATGTACGGAACGACCATGATTGGGACCTTGGCGAGCGGCGTGGACGGCGATGCCGTCCGTGCCGAGTTAGCAAGCTGGGAGCAGCGCAACCGTCCGCCCGGTTTCCAGTCGAGCCACGTCCTCGTCGCCGACGACGGACGCACGATCGTCAACGTCGCGATCTTCGACAGCAAGGAGTCCTACCAGGCGCTGGCGGATGAACCCGCCCAAGCGCAGTGGTGGGAGCAACACTTTGCTCCGCTGCTCGAGGGAGAACCACGATGGATCGACGGCCCCTGGCTCAGCTAGCGAGGCGGTGACGACACACCTCGCGCAGGCATGATGGCGACATGAGGCTCCCCGTCATGCCACCCGTCAAGCCGATGCTCGCCACGTCGGTGCCGGAGTTGCCGACGACACCAGGGCTGGTCTTCGAGCCCAAGTGGGACGGCTTCCGCTGCATCGTGTTCAAAGACGGTGACGAGGTCGAGCTGGGTTCGCGCAACGAGAAGCCGCTGACCCGCTACTTCCCCGAAGTGGTCGCTGCCGTACGCGACAACCTGCCCGAGCGCTGCGTCATCGACGGCGAGATCGTCATCGCGGCCGGCAAGGGCTTGGATTTCGAAGCGCTACTGCAACGCATCCATCCGGCCGACTCTCGGGTGCAGATGCTGGCCACGTCCACGCCCGCGTCCTTCGTCGCCTGGGACCTGTTGGCGCTGGGAGAGGAGTCGCTGCTGGCCGAGCCGTTCTCCGTACGTCGGTCGCGCCTCGAGAACGCGCTAGCCAAGGCCAAGTCTCCGGTGCACCTCACCCCGGCGACCGATGACATCGAGCTGGCCCGCGAGTGGTTCCACCTGTTTGAAGGTGCCGGTCTGGATGGGGTCATTGCCAAGCCGACCGACGGCGCCTATCTGCCGGACAAGCGGGCCATGTTCAAGATCAAGCACGCGCGCACAGCTGACTGCGTGGTGGCGGCCTACCGGCTGCACAAGAGCGGTCCGATCGTCGGTTCGCTCGTGCTCGGGCTCTACGACGACGAAGGTGCTCTACATCATGTCGGCGTCGCTGCGTCGTTCCCGATGACCCGCCGGGCCGAACTCATCGACGAGCTCGCGCCCTACCTGCTAGCCCCTGGCGCCGATCACCCGTGGGTCGGCGACGACAGCGCTGCACGGGCTCCCGGCGGCATGCCCAGCCGGTGGAACACAGGCAAGGACATGTCCTTCGTACCGTTGCGCCCTGAGCTCGTCGTTGAAGTGGCCTATGACCACATGGAGGGCTCGCGGTTTCGGCACACCACGCAGTTCCGGCACTTCCGGCCGGACCGTGACGCGACCTCGTGCACCTACGCCCAGCTGGAGCGACCGGTCCGCTTCGACCTGTCGTCGGTTCTGGGCGCCTAGCGCGCGGCCCTAGTCGCCGACAACCGCCGGTGTCCCGCCGGTGAGGGCAACCAACTCCGCGTACGTCAGGGCGAAGACGGCGTGCGGGTGACCGGCCGCACCCCAGAGCGGGTCATAAGCCTGCAGCGCCTCATCCACCAACGTCCGAAGCGGAAACGGATGGCCGACCGGAGCCACTCCCCCGATGGCGAAGCCCGTGTGCTCCCGCACCTCCTGCGCGGTCGCCCGGCGTACGTCGGTCGCGCCCAGTGTCACCGCCAGCCTCGGCTCGTCCACCCGGTGCGCGCCGCTGGTCATGACCAGCACCGGCACATCGTCGGCCATGAAAACCAACGAGCTCGCAATCGCCCCGACCTCGCAGCCCAGGGCCGCCGCGGCCTCCTTGGCCGTGCGGGTGCTGTCGGCCAATTCACGGACGTCGCCGTCCAGGCCGTGCTCGCGGAGCACCGCCACGACGCGTTCGACCGAGGGATGCACGGATCCATGCCACCACAGCCCGATCGGGCATGATCGCGCTATGCCCTTGTTGATCAAGCTCCTCGTGTCCGCAGGTGCCTTCTGGATCGTCGCCTACCTGCTGCCCGGCGTGGACGTCCGCGCGGGCGTCACCAACTACCTCGTGATCGCTGTCATCTTCGGCCTGGTGAATGCGTTCATCGGACCGATCCTGCGGCTGCTGTCGTTCCCGCTGACGCTGGTTACGCTGGGGCTGTTCCGCATCGTCGTCAACGCCGCGCTCGTCGGCATCACCGCGTGGTTGACCAGCCGCCTCCAGGTCGATGGCTTCCTGACCGCTGTGCTCGCCGCACTGATCATCAGTGCCGTCACGTGGGTTGCGGACCAGGTCTTCGGCAAGAAAAACGCCTGAGCCAGCTGCCCGTTGTCCGCCACCCTGGTCGCGTCCGACCTGACCGTCGTACGCGGTCCGCTGCTCGTGCTGTCCGACGTCTCGTTGACGGTGGCTCCTGGCTCCCGGATCGGCGTCGTAGGGCCTAACGGTGTCGGCAAATCGACCCTGCTGGCGGCGCTGGCTGGCGACCTCGCGCCGGACAGCGGATCGATCACCCGCGCGCCACGGTCAGCCTCGGTCGGGCTGCTCCCCCAAGAACCCGACCGACTCCTCGGCGAGACGCTGACCGGCTTCCTGGAGCGGCGCACCGGAGTCGCTGCTGCGCAGGCCGCTCTGGATGCCTCCACCGAGGCCTTGGCAACCGGCTCACGCGGCGCAGACGATGCCTACAGCGCTGCCCTCGAACGGTGGCTGGACCTCGGCGGCGCTGACCTCGAGTCGCGCATCCCGGAGGTCTGCGCCGACCTCGGTCTCGATGTCTCCCCCACCATCGAGACCACCGCGCTCTCCGGTGGCCAGGCCGCGCGCGCCTCCCTCGCCAGCATCCTGCTCAGCCGCTATGACGTGTTTCTGCTTGACGAGCCAACCAACGACCTCGACTTCGAGGGGTTGGCTCGTTTGGAGTCGTACGTCCTGGGTTTGTCGGCCGGACTGGTCGTGGTCTCGCACGACCGCGAGTTCCTCTCGCGCACCATCACCTCTGTGCTGGATCTGGACGGGCCGCTGCGCACCGCGACGCTCTACAACGGCGGCTACGACGCCTATCTGAGCGAACGATCGCTGCGCCGCTCGCAAGCCCGCGAGGCGTACGAGGATTTTGAGGACAAGCGCGGTGGTCTCGTCGCGCAAGCGCAGCGCCAACGCGAACAGTCTGTACGAGGTGCTTTGCGAGCCAAGCGCAAGCTGCCGGACAACGACCGCGCCGCCAAAGGTGCTCGCATCGAGGCGGCCACCCACGCCGCGTCGCGCGTCAAAGGGATCGAGTCGCAGCTCAACCGACTCGATCAGGTGGAGGAACCGCGCAAGGAATGGCAGCTGCAGATGCAGATCGCCGCCGCGCCGCGCTCCGGCGACGTGGTCGCCGTCCTGTCCCAGGCCGTCATCAGACGCGGTGATTTCGTCCTCGGGCCGATCGATCTGCAGCTGGCGTACGGCGATCGCCTCGCCGTCGTCGGAGCCAACGGTGCTGGCAAGACGACGCTGATCGAGGCGCTGCTGGGGCGGCTGCCGCCGGAGTCCGGTCGTCAGTCCATGGGTTCGGGAGTGCGGCTCGGCGAGGTGGATCAGGCGCGCTCGGCCTTCCGCGGTGAGGACAGCGTCGTGGACGTTGTCGAACGACTGACGCAGTGGCCGGCCGCGGACGTCCGGACGCTGTTGGCGAAGTACGGGCTCAAGGCTGACCACACCACACGACCCGCCGGCTCGCTCTCGCCGGGCGAGCGAACCCGGG
>JBKJLP010000209.1:0-5833 GCA_046596735.1 Mycobacteriales bacterium
GCGCCGTGACGGGCGAGTCCGTCAGCGTGCGCGCCACCGTGTTTCGGGAGGGGCACGACGCCGTTGCGGGCAACGTCGCGGTGACCCGACCCGATGGGAAGCCGGGCCCGTCTCTGCGTCTGACCCCGGTTGGTCCCGACCAGCCGGACGTGTGGCAGGCCGACTTCACTGTCGACACCGAAGGCGAGTGGGCGTTCACGGTCGAGGGTTGGGGCGACCCGCTGGGCACCTGGTGGCATGACGCCCCGCTCAAGATCGACGCCGGGGTCGACGTCGACCTGATGCTCGAGGAAGGCGCGAGGCTGTACGAACGCACCGTTGCAGCCCTGCCGACCAGCGTGCCTAAAAAGCTGCGAACCTCTTTGGCAGCTCTGGCCGAAACCCTCCGTGACGCGACCAAAGCGCCAGCCGACCGGATGAGGGCCGCGCTGGCCGACCCCGTGGTCCAGGTGCTGGCCCAGCACCCCGTCCGCGAGTTCGTCACCCCCTCCGCCACCCACCGGATCTGGGTGGACCGGCAGCGGGCGCTCTTCGGCGCCTGGTACGAGCTCTTCCCCCGATCCGAGGGCGCGCACGTCCCCCCGGACGGAGGGCCCATGCGCAGCGGCACGTTCAAAACCGCCGCCAAGCGCCTGCCGGCCGTGGCGGCCATGGGTTTCGACGTCGTCTACCTCCCGCCGATCCACCCGGTCGGCGAAATCAACCGCAAGGGTCCCAACAACACCCTCTCCCCTGGGCCTCATGACCCCGGATCGCCCTGGGCCATCGGCAGCAAGCACGGCGGGCACGACGCCGTCCACCCCGACCTTGGCACGCTGGCCGACTTCGACGCCTTCGTGGAGGAGGCGCGTCGGCTAGGCATGGAGGTCGCGCTCGACCTGGCGCTGCAGTGCGCACCTGACCACCCCTGGGCGACCGATCACCCGGAGTGGTTCACCACCCGCGCCGACGGGACGATTGCCTACGCCGAGAACCCGCCGAAGAAGTACCAGGACATCTATCCGGTCAATTTCGACAACGACCCTGAGGGTATCTACGCCGAGGTACTGCGGGTCGTGCGCCACTGGGTGTCGCACGGCATCAAGATCTTTCGCGTTGACAACCCGCATACCAAGCCGCTGGCCTTCTGGGAGTGGCTCATCGCCCAGGTCAAGAGGACCGACCCGGACGTGCTGTTCCTCGCCGAGGCGTTCACCCGGCCCGCGATGATGCACGAGCTGGGGCGGATCGGTTTCACCCAGTCGTATACGTACTTCACGTGGCGTAACGGCAAGACCGAGCTCACGGACTACGTCCACGAGTTGGTCGAGGCCAGCGATTACATGCGGCCGAACTTCTTCGTCAACACTCCGGACATCCTGCACGCCTCTCTTCAATACGGCGGACCACCGGTGTTCAAGATCCGAGCCGTGTTGGCCGCCCTGCTCTCACCGTCCTACGGCGTCTACAGCGGCTACGAGTTGTTCGAGCATGTGGCGGTCAAGCCGGGTAGCGAGGAATACCTCGACTCGGAGAAATACCAGTACCGGCCGCGCGACTGGTCGAAGACCGAGCTGACCCTTGCTCCCTACCTCACCATGCTCAACCGGGTGCGCCGTGAGCACCCGGCGACCCACTGGTTGCGCAACATCCACGTCCATGACGTCGACAGCGACATGGTCATGGCGTGGTCCAAGCGCACAACGCTGGCAGACGGTTCTGACGACGTCGTGCTGGTCGTGGTCAACCTCGACCCCCACGGCGCCCGTGAAGCCACGGTCCGGCTCGACCTACCGGCCCTCGGCCTTGACTGGGAGGACACCTTGAGCGCACACGACCACGTCACCGGCGAGCGTTACGACTGGGGCCACAGCAACTACGTACGCCTCGATCCTTTTGTCGAGCCCGCCCATGTCTTCACCGTCAGCAGGAGCACGTCATGACCAGCCCGGGCGAGATGGAGTACGACGACCTCGTCAGCCTGGAGGAGTCCAAGGATCCACTTTGGTACAAGCGGGCGGTCTTTTACGAGGTCCTCATCCGCGGCTTCGCGGACAGTAACGGCGACGGCACCGGCGATATCAAGGGCCTCACCAGCAAGCTCGATTACCTCGAGTGGCTGGGTATCGACTGCATTTGGCTGCTGCCGATCTATCAGTCCCCGCTGCGCGACGGCGGCTACGACATCAGCGATTTCACCAAGGTTCTGCCTGAATTCGGCGACCTCGGCGACTTCGTCCACCTCGTCGACGAGGCGCACAAGCGCGGGATGCGCATCATCGCCGACTTGGTCATGAACCACTCGTCCGACGAACACCCATGGTTCCAGTCTTCGCGCAGCGACCCGGACGGGCCCTACGGCGACTACTACGTCTGGTCTGACACCGACGAGCCGTACTCGGATGCGCGCATCATCTTCATTGACACCGAGCGCTCCAACTGGACGTTTGACGAGGTCCGCGGGCAGTACTACTGGCACCGATTCTTCAGCCACCAGCCAGACCTGAACTACGAGAACCCCGACGTCCAGACGGCCATGATCGAGGTGCTGAAGTTCTGGCTGGACCTTGGCATTGATGGCTTCCGGCTCGACGCCGTGCCCTACCTGTTCGAGGAAGAGGGCACGATCTGCGAAAATCTCAAGCCGACCCACGAATACCTCAAGCGGGTGCGCAGCGAGCTCGAAGCGCTCTTCCCGGACCGGGTGCTGCTCGCCGAGGCCAACCAGTGGCCCGAGGATGTCGTCGAGTATTTCGGTGACGATGACGAGTGCCAGATGGCCTTTCACTTTCCGCTGATGCCGCGGCTGTTCATGGCCGTGCGCCGCGAGTCGCGCTACCCGATCTCGGAAATCCTCGCCAAGACGCCGCCCATTCCGGACAACTGCCAGTGGGGCATCTTCCTCCGCAACCACGACGAACTCACGCTCGAGATGGTGACCGACGAAGAGCGCGACTATATGTACAGCGAATACGCAAAGGACCCACGGATGAAGGCCAACGTCGGGATCCGGCGCAGGCTGGCCCCGCTGCTGGAGAACGACCACGGCCAGATCAAGTTGTTCACTGGCCTGCTTTTCTCGCTCCCGGGATCCCCTGTCCTGTACTACGGCGACGAGATCGGCATGGGCGACAACATCTACCTCGGTGACCGCGACGGTGTGCGCACACCGATGCAGTGGAACGCCGACCGCAACGCCGGTTTCTCGCAAGCGGATCCGCAGAAGCTCTACCTGCCGCTCATCTTAGATCCGGTCTACGGCTACCAAGCCCTCAACGTGGACGCGCAGATGCGGTCCTCCACCTCGTTGCTCAACTGGACCCGGCGGATGCTCGCCATCCGCAAGCAGCACCCCGTGTTCGGGATGGGCACCTATCACGAACTCGATTCCAGCAACCCCTCGGTTCTCGCTTTCGTCCGCGAATTCGGCGACGACCGCGTGCTCTGCGTGAACAACCTGTCGCGCTTCCCGCAGCCGGTCGAGTTGGACCTGCGCCGCTTCGAAGGCAGCACCCCGGTCGAGATGACCGGCCTCGTCCCGTTCCCACCGATCGGCGACCTGCCGTATCTGCTTTCGCTACCCGGCCACGGCTTCCTGTGGTTCTCCCTGACCTCGTCTGGAGACGACGCATGAGCATCCTCGTGACCTCCGCCCTCAACGACCTCCTCCGCAGCTGGCTGCCCGAACAACGGTGGTACGCCGGCAAAGGGATGGCGATCGCGTCCGTCGAGGTCGAAGCGGAAAGCCCGCTGATCGACGAGCCGCAAGCCCAGGTGAGCCATCTGATTCTGCGCGTCGAGGGCGGCGGGAGCGTCGAGCACTACCAGTTGCTCGTCGGGCGACGCCCCGGTGCGCCGCTGGAGCGCCTCGCGCACGCGGTCATCGGCCACCTCGGCGGCTGGACGGTCTACGACGCCGTCCACGACGAGGACGCCACCGATGCGCTGCTTCAACGTGTCGCCGACGGTCGTGACCTGCCGACCGTGCGGTTCACCACCGCGACGCACGCCGTCACCGCCGGTCGACGCAGCCGGGTCATGGGGGCTGAGCAGAGCAACACCTCGATCGTGTACGACGAGGACTACATCCTGAAACTCTTCCGGCGCCTTCAGCCTGGGACCAACCCGGACGTCGAGATCACCCGCGCCCTAGCCGCAGCCGGCAGCACGCACATCGCCGCGCCCCTGGCCTTTGTGGAGGGGGACCTCGACGGTGTGCCCACCACGTTAGGGATGATGCAGTGCTACCTGCGGGGCACCAGCGAGGGCTGGGCCATGGCCACCACCAGCGTGCGCGATCTGTTCGCCGAGGGCGACCTGCACGCCGACGAAGTGGGCGGCGACTTCGCCAGCGAGTCCGAACGGCTCGGCGTGGCTACGGCAGAGGTGCACGCGCTGCTCGCGCGAGCGCTTCCGACTGCCCAGGTGGGTGCCGACGAGTCCCGCGCCACGGCCCGCCAGTTGCACGAGCGGCTGGACATCGCCGCTGCTGCCGTCCCCGAGCTCGAGCCCTTCGCCCCCGCGCTGCGGCGCGCCTACGACGCGGTCGCCGAGCTGACCGACGGCGTTCCGGTCCAGCGCGTCCACGGCGACCTGCACCTCGGTCAGGTCCTGCGGACCCAGGAGGGATGGGTCGTGCTCGACTTCGAGGGCGAGCCGTCGCGCACCTTTGGCGAGCGGACGGCGCTCATGAGTCCGCTGCGCGACGTCGCCGGCATGCTGCGGTCCTTCGACTATGCAGCCCGACACCTGCTTGCCGAGCACGCCGGCCAACAGCACCTGACCTACCGCGCCCACGAATGGGCCGAGCGCAACCGCAACGCCTTTTGCGACGGCTACGCGTCGAGCGCAGGCAACGATCCTCGCGACTCAGGCGTGCTGCTGCGGGCGTTCGAGTTGGATAAGGCCGTTTACGAGCTGGTCTACGAGGCACGCAACCGACCGACCTGGATCGGCATCCCGCTCGGCTCGATCGAGCGCCTCGCCGCGCAGGTGACCGCATGAGCCCGGCCCGCAAACGCGGCACCAAAGCGGCCGCGGCCGGGCCAGACCTGCCCGACAGCGCTTACCCGACGTCGGGCCCGGCAGCTGCTGGCGGCCCCACCCACGATGAGCTCGAGCGCCTGGCCGGGGGAATCCACCATGACCCGCACGGCGTTTTGGGCATTCACCCCGTTGACGACGGCGTCGTCCTACGCGCCCTGCGACCCAACGCCGAGCGCGTGGTGGCCCTCCTGGGCGGCGAGCGGATCGAACTCAGCCACCGACACGCCGGCGTCTGGGAGGGCGCGCTTCCCGGAGCCTCTGTAAGTGACTACCGCCTCGAGGTCACCTACGACGGCACCACCTACCCGGCTGATGATCCCTACCGGTACCTGCCGACCCTGGGCGACGTAGACCTGCACCTGATCGGCGAGGGTCGGCACGAGGAGCTCTGGACCGTCCTCGGCGCCCACCTGCGCGAGTACGACAGCCCGTCCGGGCCGGTCACCGGTACCTCCTTCGCCGTCTGGGCACCGAACGCCCGCGGCGTACGCGTTGTCGGTGACTTCAACGGCTGGGACGGTCGGGGCCACCCCATGCGCTCGCTGGGCTCCAGCGGCGTGTGGGAACTGTTCGTGCCGGCTATCGGCGAGGGCACACGCTACAAATTCTCCGTTCTCGGCGCCGATTCTGTCTGGCGGGACAAGGCCGACCCGATGGCCCGACGTACCGAAGTGCCACCGCTGACGGCAAGCGTCGTGGACACCACGGACTACACCTGGTCAGACGACACGTGGATGGCCGATCGGCTCGACCGACCGGCGCACGCCTCGCCCATGTCGGCCTACGAGGTGCACCTGGGTTCATGGCG
>JBKJLP010000270.1:0-2517 GCA_046596735.1 Mycobacteriales bacterium
GACCGGTACGGGGAGAAGCTCGCCACTCCCGACACCAGCGTCGGCGACCTCATCGGCGACGTCGACCCGATCAAGGTCGCGGAGGGACGCACCCTGGGCGACCCCGAGACCGTGCACTACGGCCTGGTGCCGCGCACCAACCGGGGAATCTTCAGCGTCAACGAACTGCCCGACCTCGCCGAACGGATCCAGGTCGCCCTGCTCAATGTCCTCGAGGAACGCGACATCCAGGTCCGGGGCTACCAGCTCCGACTGCCGCTGGACCTGCTGCTGGTGGCATCGGCGAACCCGGAGGACTACACCAACCGCGGCCGCATCATCAGCCCACTCAAGGACCGGTTCGGCGCGGAGGTCCGGACGCACTACCCGCTCCGGCTGGAGGACGAGATCGCGCTGATCCGGCAAGAGGCGGTGCTCGGCTGGCCGGACTCGGCGTACGCCACACCGGTCGTGCCCGAGCACCTGCTGGAGATCGTGGCGCGGTTCACCCGGCTGGTCCGTGACTGCGCACAGGTCGATCAGCGCTCCGGCGTCAGCGCGCGGTTCGCGGTCGCAGCGACCGAGACGGTGGCGGCATCGGCGGTGCGTCGGGCGGCCGTCAACGGGGAGCCGCAGGCCGTCGCTCGCGTCTGCGACCTGCCGGCTGTCGTCCCTGCCTCGCGCGGCAAGGTGGAGTTCGAGGCGGCCGAGGAGGGCCGCGAGCTGGAGGTGCTCGCGCACCTGCTCCGCAAGGCCACCGCCGATGCCTTCAGGGCCGAGCTGGCCGGCGTCGACCTGTCCGGGCTGCAGGCCCGCTTCGACGAGGGCGCGACGGTCGAGACCGGCGACCTCGTGCCCGCCTCCGCGCTGCTCGAGCGGCTGGGCACCGTGCCGGGGCTCGGCGCCCTGCTGGGCAAGCTCGGCATCGAGGAGGAGTCGCCGGGACTGGCCGCGGCCGCCCTCGAGTTCGCCCTCGAGGGGCTGCACCTCAACCGCCGGCTGTCCAAGGACGCCGTCCCCGGCCGGACGGTCTACGGCGGCTAGATGGCGGCGCCCGACGCACCTGGCCCGGACCCGGACGCGCCGCACGCGGCGGCAATCGACCCGGCAGCGCTGCGCCGCCGGGTGCTGCTGACCGGCCTGCTCAGCTTCCCGCTGTTCCTCGCCGTCGCGTTCGTCATCGCCAGCGCAGGCCTGCCCGACTGGTTCCTGCTCGTCGGCGTCGCCGCCGTCTACGTCGCCGTGATCCGGCCGATGATGCAGCCGGTACGGGAGGCCTCGAAACTGCGCAGATCCCTTGCCTACCAAGCTTTCCTGGACAGTCGGGACGACAGGCAGTGACCGCCACCCACCATGATCGACGGCAACTTACCGGCAGTTCTGGGGCTCTCAGCACGGTTCAAACTGCCGGTAGGGGTCCGTGGATCACCGAGGGGGCGGGCGGGCGGTGAGCGGGCTGCCGGCGTACCGGTATGGGTCGTGGGCCGGAGGGCGGGACCCGCTGGAGGCGCCGTACGACGTCGCCTCGGCGCTCGACGAGATCGGTGAGTCGGTCCTGGGCGGTGCCTCTCCCAGGCAGGCCCTGCGCGAGCTGCTGCGACGCGGCACCGACGGACTGCGCGGCCTGGACGACCTGCGGCGGCAGGTGTCGAAACGGCAGCGCCAGGCCCGGCAGAAGGGCCGGCTGGACGGGACCCTCGACGAGGTCAGGCAGCTGCTCGACGAGGCGCTCGATCTGGAGAAGAGCGCGCTGTTCCCCGACCCGTCCGACGCGGCGCGGCTGGCGGAGCTGGAGCTCGACACCCTGCCCCGCGAGACCGCCCGCGCGGTGCAGGCCTTGAAGCCCTACACCTGGCGCAGTCCCGAGGCGAAGGCGAAGTACGACCAGATCGACGACCTGCTGCGGCGGGAGGTGCTCGACAGCCAGTTCCGCGGCATGAAGCAGTCGCTCGAGAACGCCTCACCCGAGGACATGCAGGCCGTCAAGGACATGCTCGCCGACCTCAACGCCATGCTGGCGGCGGACGCGCGGGGGCAGCACACGCAGCAGCAGTTCAGCGACTTCATGGCCAAGCACGGGGGCTTCTTCCCGTCGCAACCGCAGACCCTGGAGGAGCTGGTCGACGACCTGGCGCGGCGCGCCGCGGCGCAGCAGCGGCTGATGGACTCGCTCACCCCGCAGCAGCGCCAGGAGCTCGGCGAGCTCATGCAGGGCGCCCTCAACATGTCGGGGGACCTGGACCTCGCCGCGCAGCTGGCGCAGCTCGGGGACGCGCTGCGCAACGCCCGACCGGACCTGCCCTGGGGCGGGCAGGAGCGCATGCGCGGCAACGAGGGGATGGGCATGGGCGAGGCCACCAGCGCCCTGGAGGAGCTGGCCGACCTCGACGACCTGGAGGCGGCACTCGGCCAGGACTACCCCGGCGCCTCCTTGGACGACATCGACGAGGTCGCCGTACAGCGTGCGCTCGGTCGCGGCGCAGTGGACGACGTCGCGGCCCTGCGCCGCATCGAGCGCGAGCTGCAGGACCAGGGCTA
>JBKJLP010000250.1:0-4487 GCA_046596735.1 Mycobacteriales bacterium
CTCTGGAAGCAGCGTTCGCCCGCCTGGACCTGGCCACCCCACCGCCACCCTCCTCGTGGGTGATCTTCCGCGCGACGGTGGCGACGGAGACCGAGACGACGCAGACGTGGGGCGAACTGCAGCGGGTTAGGCGAGGCCTAGGGCATCGAGGGTGAAGGCCATGTGGAAGGCCTCCTCGTGCCAGGCGTCGTAGCGTCCCGACGGTCCACCGTGGCCAGCGCCCATCTCGGTCTTGAGCAGGATCGGCTCGGAGCCGGTCGTCCGCTCGCGTAGCCGCTGCACCCACTTGGCCGGCTCCCAATAGCTGACCCGCGGGTCGTTGAGCCCGCCGGTTGCGAGGATGCGCGGATAGGCCTGCGCCGAGACGTTGTCGTACGGCGAGTACGACTTCATGACGCCGTAGATCTCCTTGCTGGCAACAGGATTGCCCCACTCCTCCCACTCGATAACCGTGAGCGGCAACGACGGATCGAGGATCGTCGTCAGGGCATCGACAAAGGGCACCTGCGCCACGATCCCGGCGTAGAGGTCGGGGCGTGCGTTGACGATCGCCCCCATCAGCAGCCCGCCGGCCGACCCACCCCGCGCCACAATCCGTCCAGCAGACGTCCACTTCTCGGCGATCAGGTGCTCGGCCGCAGCGGTAAAATCGCTGAAGGTGTTGGGCTTTTTCGCCATCTTGCCGTTGTCGTACCACTGGCGCCCCATCTCGCCGCCGCCGCGGATGTGCGCGATCGCAAAGACGCAACCCCGGTCCAGCAGCGACAGCCGGCTTGCCGAGAAGCTCGGGTCCATGCTGGCTTCGTAGGAGCCATAGCCGTAGAGCAGGCACGGGCCGCCGTCGCGCGGCCGGTCCTTGCGCGCCACCAGCGTCACCGGCACGAGGGTCCCGTCGGCTGCCGGAGCCCAGGTGCGTTCGGTCGCGTAGAGGTCCGCGTCGTAGGCCGGCACCGGCTGGCGCTTGCGCAGCAAAGGCTCGCGGTTTGCTACGTCGTAGTCGTAGACCGACGCCGGCGTCACCATCGAGGTATAGGTGTAGCGGATGAGCGGGCTGTCGTAGTCGGGCGTGCCGGAAAGGCCTAACGTGTAGGCCTTTTCTGGCTGGTCAATGGTGTGCAGGGCGCCGTCAGAAATCGTCAGTAGGCGGATCCGGGTGAGTCCCTCGGCCCGCTCCTGCATGGCGACGTGGTCGCGCGCGACGTCGATGCCGAGCAGCCGAACGGTCTCGTCGTACGGCACGACCTCGGTCCAGTTCTCGTGACCGGGGTTGTCGACCGGCGCCTCGACGAGGGCGAAGTTCTGCCGCCCGCCGTCGTTAGTGACGATGAGGAAGCGACCGCCCTGGTGGTCGACGTCGTACTCCACGTCCTGGCGACGCGGCGCAACGACCTGCCACTCTCCGGTCGGGTCGTCCGCGCGCAGGAAGTGGCACTCCGAGGTGACCTTGCTGCCCAGGCCGAGCAGCAGCATCTCGCCGTCCTTGGTGCGCTCCACCGAGAGGAAGAAGGCCTCGTCGGTCTCGGTGTGCACCAGCACGTCTTCCGCGGCCGGAGTGCCGAGCGTGTGCCGCCACAGCTGGTAGGGCCGCATGGCCTCGTCCTGGCGGGTGTAGAAGAAGGTCTTGTTGTCGCTGGCCCACGCGGCTCCGTAGGTGACCCGTTCGACGACGTCGGGCAATTCCTTGCCGGTCGTGAGATCGCGGAAGCGCAGCGTGTAGACCTCGCTGCCATTGGTGTCGGCAGCCCAGGCGAGCAGCTGGCTGTCCGGGCTGATCGCGAAGACGCCGAGCGCAAAGTAGTCGTGACCTTCGGCTTCGGCGTTGCTGTCGAGCAGGACCTGCTCGGCCGGATCGGACGTCTCCGCGTCCAGCACTGGCGGGGTGCGGTCACCCGTCGCGGGAAGTCGGCAGGAGACGCCGTACGGCTTGCCCTCGATCGTGCGGCCGTAGTACCAGTAGTCGCCGCGCCGGGTGGGCACCGACAGGTCGGTTTCGACAATGTGCGAGCGGATCTCCTCGAACAGCGTGTCCTGCAGCGCCTTCGTAGGGGAGGTCAGCTCATCGGTAAAGGCGTTCTCGGCCTCGAGGTGGGCGATGACATCAGGGTTGTCCTTCTCGCGCAGCCAATACCACTCGTCGACGCGGTCATCGCCGTGGGCGGTCAGGGTCTGCGGTCGGCGCTCTGCAAGAGGAGGTGTCGTCATGCGCCGAACCCTAACGGCGACCGTCGCGGAGCAGGATCTGGTTTTCCGGCGGCGAATCCCCTGTGCATGCGCCGTCTCGCTGCCGTTGCCCTTGCGTTGCTCCTCGGCGTCCTCGCGCTACCTGCCGAGGCCGCTCTCTCGAAGGCCGCGGCCGGCGGACGCACGCACGGCAGCTTCAGCGCCCCCGGGCTGCCGACCCTGGCGTACGCCCTGTACGTGCCGTCCTCCGTCGCGCAGAAGCCGCACAAGAAGGTGCCGCTGCTGGTCTACCTGCACGGCTGCAATCAGAACGCTGACGACGCCGCGGTGGGGAGTCGGCTCGAGGAATTAGCCGAGCGGGAGGGGCTGCTGGTGCTGTTCCCTCAGCAGACTCGTCCGTCGGGAAGCACCTACCCGGCCAGCGACGGTAACGGGTCTGGCTGCTGGAACTGGTTCCTTCCCGATCACCAACAGCGCGGCAAGGGTGAGCCGGCCGCGATCGCGGGGATGACGCAGGCGATCCTGGACGACTTCGCCGTGGACGAAAGGCGCGTCTGGCTCGGCGGAGTCTCGGCGGGTGCCGACATGACCACGATCCTGGCCGCGACCTACCCCGACCTGTACGCCGCGGCGGCGCCGATCGCCGGCTGTGCCTACCTCAGCTGCTCCGACGTGACGGGCTCGCAGGCGCTGGCCGCGATGGGTCCGCGCGCCCGGGTCGTCCCGACCCTGGTCGTCCAGGGAAGTGCGGACATGGTTAACAACGCCGCGATGGGCGCCACCGCTGTGAGTCAGTGGCGGGGCACCAACGACCTGGCGGACGACGGCCAGGCCAACGGCTCGATCCCCCTCGTACCGACGTCGGTCACCACGCATGACGCCGTACGCGGAACGCCGCCCGGTGACCCCTGCATCGGCAACAGCCGCGTCCCCTGTCTCGGCGGCGCTGTGGGGCTGGCGAGTTACCCCTACACGGTCGCGCGCTACGACGATGCGGCCGGCCGCTCGGCCGTGGAGGTCCTGGTCATCCACGGCGCCAACCACGCCTACACCGGCGGCAACCCGGCCGGAACGTTCGTCGACCCGGTGGGGCCGGACCTCGGGGTAGAGATGCTGAACTTCTTCCGGGAGCACCCCCGCCGCTGAGCCGGCGCGGGCGACGTCTTGGAGATCTGACAAGGTGATGTCAGAGATTCACCCAAGGCCACGGTAGGAATTCCCACGCGCAGTGGCGAAACTCACAGGTGACCGTTTCGCTGTCGTCTCCCGGGGGATTCATGCCCAAGTCCACGCGCGCCCGCCGCTCCACGCGCCAGGGCGGCCTTGCGCTGCTCACGGCGGTGACCCTGTCGGCGCTCGCCGCCTGCAGCTCGGCTCCTGCGCCGAGCGCCCTCGACCAGGGCACTGCCCCCGAGGCCAGCGCGAGCGCGGCGGCGAGCCAGGCAGCCGCGGCTCCGGCCACCGCTGCCGCTGCCGCTGGCAGCGTTGCCGTGAGCACGACCAAGAATGCTGACGGCACCGTCACCACGGTGACCCAGGACGGTCGCACCGTGGTGACCAAGAACGGCAAGCCAGTGGCCGTGACGCCCGGGCGTGCCCCGGCGACGACGACGAAGCCGGTGAGCACACTCTTCACGGCAGCCGAGGACAAGATCGGCATCACCGACACGCAGATCAACATGTGCGCGCACGCCGCCCTGACCTACGGGCCGGCCTTCAACACCACCGACAAGGACTTCAACGTCTTCTGGACGGCGATCAACACCGAGAAGGGCGGCATCTTCGGCCGCAAGGTCAATGTGACCTACGAGAACGACGACTACAAGGCCGAGACCGCGCTCACCGCGGCGCGGGCCTGCAACGCCAAGGGCATCTTCATGCTGCTCGGCGGCATCGGCTTCGACCAGATCCCGGCGGTGCGTAACTACGCCGAGGACAACCACGTCCTGTACCTCCACCACACCGCGACCATCAACGGCACGGCCGGCAAGAAGTACTCCTTCTCCGAGTTGCCGACGGTCGAGCGCACCGGTGAGGCGTTCGCCCAGCTGGCGCTGAGCAAGTACAAGGACAAGAAGATCGGCATCATCAAGCGGGACGGTCTCAACTGGGAGCCTGGCGTCGTGGCCTTCAAGGCCCTGGCCAAGAAGGCCGGCCTCAAGATCGTGGCGGAGAAGGCCGTTGCCGCCAACAAGGGCAACTACACCGACGAGATCCTCGCGATGAAGAACGCCGGAGCCGAGGTCGTGTGGGCGTGGGAGAACGCCCTGATCTCCACGCAGATCCTCGTGCAGGCCAAGCGCCAG
>JBKJLP010000244.1:0-4208 GCA_046596735.1 Mycobacteriales bacterium
GGTCCTGATCTTCGGCTTCGCGGCCGACGATCGTGACCAGACTTTTCGCAATTTTCTGGGCTTCACCGGCACCCCGCAGGGCTTTTTGCTCCCCGTCCTCGGCATCTTGCTGGTGACCCAGGAGTGGAGCCAGCGGACCGCGATGGTGACGTTCACGCTCGAACCGCACCGCGGTCGAGTGCTCGCGGCCAAGGTCTACGCGGCGCTGCTGATCGGGCTGGCAGCCATCATGCTTGCCTTTGCGGTCGCGGCACTCGCGACGGTGATCTTCAGCAGCGACGGCAACAGCGGGTTCGGCGAGGTGGGCCTGATCGGTGTTGTGAAGTTCTTGCTGCTCCAGGGCTCGGGGGTGCTGCAGGGTCTGGCCTTCGGCCTGTTGTTCCTGAGCAGTGCGCCGGCGATCGTGACGTACTTCGTCCTGCCCATCGTTTTCTCGGTGGTCGCCAACGTCTGGGACTTCCTCGCCGACAAGGCGGCCTGGATCGACCTCGGCACATCGCAGCGTCCGCTGTTCGCTGCCGGCAACCTGACGGGTGAGCAGTGGGCCCAACTGGGGGTCACCTTGATGGTCTGGGTGATCCTCCCGTTCCTCGCCGGACTCTGGCGCGTCCTGCGCGCCGAACTCAAGTAACCCGGGTCGTCCCGCCCTTTACGTCAGCCCGACGGTGGTGTGGCCACGCTCCACTCGAGCGGACGTACGGCCAAGGGGTCAGCCGAGTACGGAACGAACGTGAGCCCGGATCTTGAGGGCTTCGGGGTAGTTGTCGAAGAAGGCCAGCTTGCGGCGGACAGTGGTTCCCCCATCCGGGTGCGAGGTGCCCAGGACCCACTCGGAGAAGGTCTCGGCGAGGTCCTCCGCCGGGTCGGTGGCGGCGTATTCGGTGACGTGGCCGCCCCGCTCGAAGCGGCGTTGGACCAAGTTGTCGTTGCCGCGCTCTGCATCGGAATCAGCGACGGTGTAGCCCTTCCAGAAGGCCGTGTCCCAGTCGTAGAGATAAGAACCTGCCTCTGGGCAACCCAGCTCGTTGGTGTAGATGCGACAGCTCCGGTTAGCCGCTTCGTCTGGGCTGATCTGGGAGCCACGAAGGGTCAGCAGATGAGCGAACTCGTGGATCATCGTGCGGTCGAGCTCGGCGGGTGTGCTCATGCCGGTGACGTCCAGCGCCAGGTAAAAGTCGCTGTCGTTCAGTGCGCTGAGCTGCATGGCGCCATCGACGTCCCCGGATCGCGGCCCGTCCAGGGCGACGAAGTAGGCGATCTCGCGGGTGATGAGTGCCGGGAACAGCGAGCGGAAGCGGTTCCAGATCCGCGCGTCCCGGGAAGGAGTTCCGTCTGGGAGTGTGCCTTTGCTCAGGCGGTATTCAGCGAGCACCTGGAGTTCGGGGTCATCGACGGGGTCGGGCTTGAGTCGTGGGGAGCGGTGCTGTCCGGGAGCCGAGGCCAAGGCCGAAGCCGAAGCCGAAGTCGGGTCGCTGACCGCGAGGGGATCGTCGCCGGTCGACGGAGCGGAGCAGGCCACCGCCAGCACCGCGAGGAGGGCGACCCCGCAAAGTCGCGATTTTCGTGCTCGCGTCGTCAACGAGAGCCGAGGTAGGGACTGCCGACGGCGGTCGGCGGTTTGTCCACCGGGGTGCCGGAGCCGTCGCGCTTTCCGTACGTCGTCGGCAACTCCACGGCTTCGCCACCGGCCGCAGCGGCCCACGCGGGCGCCGGTCCGGCCCAACCCAGAACGAGTAGCGCCTCGCCAGAGAGCAACCGCTGGCAGCGGACGCCGCCCGTCGCGCGGCCCTTGCGGGGATACTCCGACAGCGGCGTCACCTTGACCGACGACACCACCCCGGCGCCCTTGGCGCGACCCTCTGGCGGCAGCCCGCCTCCGGTCACGACGACGGGCTCGTCGAACAGGGTGCCGTCACCCGACAGCGGCACAGCACTGAAGCCGACGAGCGTCGCGTCCTTATTCAGCTTGACGCCGGCGATCCCGCCACCGGCGCGGCCCTGCGGCCGTACCTCGGAGGCCGGGAAGCGCAACAGGTCGCCGGTGCTGGTGAAGAAGACCAGCTCCTCCTCGCCATCGGTCAGCTCGACCGCACCGACCACCTCGTCGCCCGGCTTGAGGCTGATCACCTCGAACGCCTCGCCCTTGGTCGGCCACTCTGGGGTCACGCGCTTGACGACGCCCTGCGCGGTTGCCAGGGCGAGCCCCGGGCCGTCGCCACGCAGTGACGCCAGGCCGAGGATGCGTTCGCCGCGTGCCAACTCGACGAACTCGCTCACGGGCGCACCACCGCGCAGCGACAGCGCACCTGTGGTGACTCCGGGGACCGCCGGCAGGTCCAGCACGCCGACGCGCACGAGCCGGCCAGCGCTGGTGAGCAGGCCGACCTGGCCGCGCGCGGTTGCCCGGGCGACAGAAACCACGACGTCGTGTCGTCCACGGCCGGTGCGGGAGGTGGCCGGAGCGTCCTCGACTGGCGTGCGGGCGATCAGTCCGGTGGACGACAGCAGCACATCGACCGGGTCGTCAGCGACCTCCAGCGAGCTCGTACGTCGGGTCACCAGCGCCTTGAGGTCGCCGCCGACGAGCACGGTCCGTCGAGGGTTGCCGTGCTTGTCGGCGATCTCCGCCAGTTCGGTGCTGATGACCCCGCGCAGCTTGGCCGGGTCGGCCAGGATCGCCTCGAGCTCAGCGATCCGTGCCCGCAGCTCGGCCAGCTCTTGTTCAAGTTTGGCGAGCTCAAGCGCCACAAGCCGCCGCAGTTGCATGTCCAGGATGTAGGTCGCCTGCACCTCCGACAGCGTGAAGCGCTCCATCAGCGAACCGCGCGCCTCAGCGACGTCAGCCGACCCGCGGATGATGCGTACGACCTCATCGATGTTGAGCAGTGCGAGCACGAGGCCCTCGACCAGATGAGCGCGCTCCTGGGCCTTGCGCAGCCGATAACGCGTGCGCCGGGAGACGACCTCAACCCGGTGAGCGATGAAGACCTCGAGCAGCTCCTTGAGTCCGAGTGTGCGCGGCTCACCGTCGACGAGGGCGACGTTGTTGATGCCGAAGCTCTCCCCCAGCGGGGTCAGCCGGTAGAGCTCGCTGAGCACCGCCTGCGGCTGGAAACCGGCCTTGATCTCGAAGACCAACTGGGTGCCGCGCTGGCGGTCGGTGAGGTCCTTGACGTCAGAGATGCCCTGCAACTTCTTGCCGGTCACCATCTCCTTGACCTTGGCGATGACCCGCTCTGCGCCGACGCCGTAGGGCAATTCGGTGACGGTGATGTGCGACTTGCCGCGTGCCAGCGCCCCGACTTCGGCGGTTGCGCGCATGCGCACGATGCCCCGGCCGGTCTCGTACGCCGAACGAACTTCGGTCATGCCGAGCAGTTGTCCGCCGGTCGGCAGGTCGGGGCCGGGGACAAACTCCATCAGCTCGTCCAACGTCGCGGCCGGGTGCGCGATGAGGTGCCTCGCAGCGTCGACGACCTCGACCAGGTTGTGCGGAATCATGTTGGTGGCCATGCCGACGGCGATGCCGGAGGTGCCGTTGACGAGCAGGTTGGGATAGGCCGCCGGCAAAACGGTCGGCTGCGTTTCCTGACCGTCATAGTTGGGTTCGAGGTCGACCGTCTCCTCGTCGAGGTCGTCAGTGAGCAGCAGCGCGGCCGGCGTCATCCGGCACTCGGTGTAACGGCTGGCGGCGGCGGAGTCGTCCGGCGAGCCCCAGTTGCCGTGGCCGTCGATGAGTGGCACCCGCATCGCGAACGGTTGCGCGAGGCGGACCATCGCGTCGTAGATGGCGCCGTCACCGTGCGGGTGGAATCGGCCCATCACGTCGCCGACCACGCGCGCGCTCTTGACGTAGGCCCGGTCGGGTCGCAGCCCAGCATCGGCCATCGCGTAGAGGATCCGGCGGTGCACGGGCTTGAGTCCGTCGCGCGCGTCCGGCAGCGCGCGGGCGTAGATGACGGAGTACGAGTAGTCGAGGTAGGACGACTCGATCTCGTCGACCATGCTGGTGTCGAGGATCGTGCCCTCGCCCTCGAACGGCGGGATCACCGTCGTACTGCCCTTTTTGCGTGCCATCAGGTGTCCAGAAGCTCTCGGTTGACGCGGGATGCGCTGCTGATGATGAACTCCCGGCGCGGGGCGACGTCGTTGCCCATCAGCAGTTCGAGCGCGCGCTCGGCCGCTTCGGCATCGCCGGGTCGGATCCG
>JBKJLP010000339.1:0-10298 GCA_046596735.1 Mycobacteriales bacterium
CACCCCAGCCAGTCGCTCCGACTCCCGCGACACCGACAAGTAGAGCTCCTGCAACTGCGCGAGGCTCAACGACTCCGCAGCGACGGACGCGACAGCATCGACTTCCGCACCGAGAGGCAAGAGAGTCGAACGCATGTTCGAAGCATAGCACGGGATGGCGACGAAATCCCTTGTGCACAGGGGATTTTATGAGAGAACGCGTCGCTGCTTCCGCGCGGCATCAACCATCGCCCGTACGATCGGCGCGTGCCGAGCCTCCTAGTGCGCCCGCTCCGGGTGCTCGCGGTGCTCGTCGTCCTTGAGCTTGGCTTCGCGGCAGTCGGGGTCGCCCCCACCGCGACCCGCGACCAGTCGGCGACCACGCTGCGAGCACGCGTCGCCCCAGCGCCGGAGACGTCGCGCGAGCAGGCTGTTCGCACGCTGCTCGCCCAACGCTCGGGAGCGGTCACGCGTCACGACCGGGAGGCCTTCCTGGCCACGGTCGAACCCCTCGATTCGGCGTTTCGCCGCCAGCAGGCCGAACTCTTCGATGCGCTTGAGCAGTTGCCGCTCCAGCAGTGGGACTACCGACTCGACGCAGAGGTGAGTCAGCCGTTCTCAGCCGCCGTGGAGGCACGCCGGGGCCCCGGCTGGTGGGCTCCCAAGGTGACGCTGTCTTACCGGATCGCTGGTGTTGACGCGAAGGCGGTGCAGACCGAACAGCGGCCGACGTTCGTGCCGCGTGACGGTCGCTGGTACCTCGCTGCGGAAGACGACGTCGTGCCGCGAAGCGGTCAGGACCTCTGGGACAGCGGCCCGGTGGTCGCTGTTCGGCGAGGTCCCGTCCTGGTTCTGGGACATCCCGATGCCGGTCGGCTGCTCGAGAGCGTCGCCACCTCGGCCGCCGATGCGGTGCCGCGCGTGACCTCGGTGTGGGGTCCGCAGTGGTCTCGCCGGATCGTCGTTCTCGTGCCCTCGTCGCAAGACGAACTGCGTCGGCTCACCAGCAACACCGGTGACATGACGCAGATCGCCGCCTTCGCCACGTCTCGCTCTCCGGGAGTCGGGGAGCGGATTGTGGTCAACACGGCGACGTTCCCGCTGCTGGGATCAGTCGGACGTCGCGTCGTGCTGACCCACGAGACGACGCACGTCGCCACGCGACAGCAGACCAGTCGTCTTACCCCGACGTGGCTGGCTGAGGGCTTCGCGGACTACGTCGGCTATACCGGCCTCCGACTGCCGTACCGGGTCTCAGCGCAGGAGTTGCGGGCCGAGGTGCGCCGGGGTCGCGTCCCGACCGCGTTGCCGGTGGGCGAGGACTTCGACGGAGCCAACCCGGCGCTGGCTTCGGTCTACGAGCAGGCTTGGCTGGCCACCAGCCTGATCGCCGAGCGCTACGGCAGGGCGAAGCTGCTCGCGCTCTATCGGGCGGTTGGCGACGGCGAGCCGCTGGAGAAGGCATTCCCTCGATTGCTCCGCACCGACCTGGCTGGCTTTACCGCGGACTGGCAGACAGACCTGCGCAAGCGGCTCGCATGAACCGCAAGGCCGTCGTTCTCACCCTGGTGGTTCTGCTCGGGGCACTCGGCGCGGCGCTGGCACTCACCGTCCCGTGGACCGTCCTCTCCGGCGCCGATCTGCACGGCGATGTGGCGAGAGACTTCACTGCCGCGGATGTCGCGCGGGAGGTCGCCTTCCACGACGAAATACGACCCCCGGCGTACGCGTCGCTGCTCCTGGGGCTGCTGGTGAGCGGTGTCCTCGGCCTGACCCCACTGGGTGGTCGGCTGGTCCGCTGGGTGTCGCCGCTGCGCGGCTGGGTGTGGCAGGTGCTGTTCGGCACGTTGTCGCTCGTGGTCGTCGGACGGCTGGCGACCCTCCCGCTGGACGCCTTTGTCGAACGCGGGCTACGTCGCTACGGGCTGTCCACCCAGACCTGGGGTTCATGGTTGCTTGATGCCGGCAAGCAGGTGCTGGTGGCCTCCGGGCTGACGGCGTTGGTCCTGCTGTCGGTCCTGGGCCTCATCCGGCTGGCGCCGCGGACGTGGTGGGCCTGGGCAGCTGCCGCCACCGCGGCCTTCGTCGTCGTCGGCTCCTTCGCCTACCCGGTGGTGATCGAGCCGGTCTTCAACACCTTCACCCCGCTGCCCGCCGGGCAACTACGCAGTGACCTGCTGCGGCTCGCGGACCGCGATGGCGTGCCGGTCGAGGACGTCCTCGTCGCGGACGCTTCCCGTCGTACAACGTCACTTAACGCCTACGTCAGCGGCTTCGGCTCGACCCGGCGCATCGTCGCTTACGACACCTTGCTGCGCACAGCGTCGTCCAAGGAGGTGGAGCTCGTCGCCGCGCACGAGCTCGGGCATGCCAAGCGCAACGACGTCCTCACCGGGACATTGCTCGGAGCGTTAGGGGCCGCCGCCGGCGTGTGCCTGCTCGCCTTGCTCCTGTCTACGGGGCTCTTGCGTCGATCGGGGGCAACGTCGTTCGGTGATCCCGGGGTCATCGCGCTCGTGCTGTTCCTCAGCTCGCTAGGGACCTTGCTGCTGTCGCCGGCGACCAACCTCGTGTCGCGCCACGTCGAGGCGCGCGCCGACCTGCACGCGCTGGAGCTGACCCACGACGTACCGACGTTTATCAGCACTGAGCAAACACTGGCTCGCACCAACCTTGGCGACCTGCAGCCCAACCCCTTCCTGTACGCGGTCTTTGCCAGTCATCCCTCGACGGTGCAACGGATCGCGATGGCCCGTGAGTATGAACGGCTGCGCACCCGGTGAGGACGCTCGTCGTCACCAACGACTTCCCACCCCGCCCTGGGGGCATCCAGGCCTTCGTGCACTCCCTCGCCTCGCGGCAGCCGGCCGGCGAAGTTGTCGTGTTCGCGTCATCGTGGAAGGGCGCGGCGACATTCGATGCAGCGCAGGGATTTCCGGTCGTTCGCTACCCGAGTTCGCTGATGCTGCCGACCCGCGCCGTCCTCCGACACGCCCGCGAGATCGCCGCCGCTGAGGGGTGCGACCGGGTGTGGTTCGGTGCTGCGGCCCCACTGGGGCTGCTGGCAAAACCGCTGGGCCTGGACCGGTCGGTGGCCTCGACCCACGGTCATGAAGTCGGTTGGGCGATGCTGCCAGGCGCCCGCCAAGTCCTGCGCCGTATTGGTCGCGACGTCGATGTCGTGACCTATCTCGGCGCCTACACGCGGAGCAAACTCGCGCCGGTGATTCCGCGCCTCGAGCGTCTCCCGTCCGGTGTCGACACGGCAGTTTTTCGTCCGGGTGCCGGCGGCGACGCGATCCGCGCGAGGCACCGGCTGACTGGCCGGCCGGTCGTCGTTTCTGTCTCGCGGCTGGTCGAGCGCAAGGGCCACGACGTCCTCATCCGCGCCTTGCCCGAGCTGCGCCGTCGCGTGCCCGAAGCGGCATTGCTCATCGTCGGCGGCGGGCCCTACCGCGCGACCCTGGAACGGATCGCCCGGGAGACCGGAGTCGCGGACCACGTCGTGCTCACCGGCTCCGTTCCGTGGGAGGAGCTGCCCGCGCACTACGACGCAGGTGACGTTTTCGCGATGCCCTGCCGTACGCGCCGGGCGGGGCTCGAGGTCGAGGGGCTGGGCATCGTTTTCCTCGAGGCGTCGGCGACGGGACTACCGGTCGTCGCGGGCCGGTCCGGTGGCTCGCCGGATGCGGTGCTCGAGGGCGAGACCGGTCACGTGGTCGACGGCACCCGGGTCGACGAGGTGGCACGCGCGGTGGGTGACCTGCTGGTTGACCCCGAGGAGGCCCGAAGGATGGGCGCCGCGGGCCGCGAGTGGGTGGAGCGCGAGTGGCGTTGGGATGTGCTGGCCGCGCGGTTGCGTGAATTGCTGGCCGCCGATTAGCCGGCGAATTCCCAATGCCACGGCTCGGGCAGGGAGCCCGTGGGCTCCGCCCAGTCGGGGTGGAACCAGCCGAAGCGCATCGAGTTGTCCTGCATCCACTGATGCGTCGGGGTGCCGAACCGCTGGATGTCGTCGCACAGGTCGGTAGCAACACCCCAGCCGTGATTGCTGCGGCCCGGCGTCGCGGCGAGCCCGGGCTTGTTCTCCTTGACCGCCTGCTGCTCTGCATAGCTGCGGTAGGAGTCGGTCACGCAGATCGGCTTGCCGAAGGTGATGGCGTAGTCACGGCTGAGGTCGTTGAACGCGGCCGCGGCATCGGCGCGGAGCATGTGCCCGTACGTCGCCCACAGTGGGCACAGGGTTTCGGCCGGGATCCGACCGTTGAGATAGCCGACGGTGCTCTTGCCCTTGCACGTCGCGCTGGGGCGGCTGGCGAGTGCCGCCAAGATGGCCGCCGCCGGTGGACGGGAGCGAATCCGGGCGATGGCCTCGGCGCGTGCCAGCATCTGTTCGCGGTGCTCGGCGTCGGCCAGGGCGCTGCGGGTGAAGCCCACCGCCTGGCGGCGCAGCGCTACCCGAGCCTGGAAGTCGGCGACCATCCGATTGGCGGCGTTCCTCGCGGCTGCAGCCTGAGCGGTCGCGAGGCGCTGAGCCTGGGCCGCGACGCGGCTGCGGGCGGCGGCGGCGTCCTGCGCCTGCTGCGCGTCAGTGAAGGCGGCGAAAGCATCGGACCGGTGCGCTCCGACCCGCTCGGCGAGCCCGAGGCCACCGAACAGCTGCTGCGGATTCTTGGCATGCACGACGGTCGCGAGCATGTTCAGCGACGAGTCGATCATCCCCGTGCGGTACAGCGAGCCGACGTAACCCTGAAGCTGGACCTTGGCGACGGATGTCCGCTGCTCGGCGGACCTGAGCCGCCCGGCCTCCTCGCGGACCCGGCGGCTCGCCGCATCGGCCGCGCGCTGGGCCCGCTGGTAGTCCTGCAGGAGCGCAGCTGCGGTGGCGGTGGCGGCCGTCAGGCGACGCCTTTCCTGGGTGAGTGCGGCCTGCTGCTGGGTCAGGGCGCGCTGCGCTTCGGCCGCGCTGATCGTGGGGGTCGACGACGGCGTGGGGGAGGCGGACGGCGTGGGGGGGACGGCGGCGTCCGCGCTGACGGTGACCGGTCCGGCGAGCACCGCCGCCAGGGCGATCGCCAGGGAGGCGGCACTGCGGTGGTGGAGCGGGCTCACGGTGGGCTGCTTCGTCTACGTCGAGGGTGGTCCTAGCGCAGGCTAGGTGCCCAGGGAACACCCCGTGACACAAATTCGAAAGTGGACCCTTTCTCGACGTCGCTCAGCGGCTAGCCGGCGGCGACGGCGTGCACGATCCGCGCCCGCACGACGGGGTCGTCGTAGCGGCCCAGGCTGCGCCGCAGCGATAACAACGACCAGAGCAGTACGGGGGAGCCGAGCAACACCGGCACCGTCCAGTCCCCGGCCCCGCTGGAGGCGCCGAGGGTCATGCCGACTGCGGCGGTGGCGCCGGCCAGCCGGACGCTCGCGGCGACCAGCGCGCCGGGTGGGGCGACCGCATCGCGCGCTGCCGTGAGATCGGCGCGGTGCGGATGGCGTACGGAAAGCCTGAGGCACAGGGCGATCACCACGGCCGTGCAGGTCACCGCCGACATCAGCACTGCGGCAACCTCCGCCGTCGTCGGCGGGGCTGGTGCGCGTACAGCCCCGGCTACCGCGGCCAGGACGACGGCCGCGACGATCGTCTCGGTCAGCACGATCACCTTGGCGCGGGCGACCAGCCCCGGCCGGTGCGGCAGCGAGGCAAGCCAGACCGCGCCGGAGCCGTCGAGGCAGAACGCGTTGATGCCGAACAGCAGGCCGGCCCCGGCCGCGACCAGGCCGGGTAGGGCAGCCAGGGATCGCCACGGCACGGCTGCTCCGGCCGCCGCGACGCCGGGCAGCACCGCGAGTACGAGCGCGCCACGGCGCAGGGGCAGGGCGCGCCACACACTGGCGCGGTCCAGTGCCACGAGGGCGCGCAGTGGTGACGTCGCCGGTGGCCGGCGGCGGACGGCCCGGTCCGCGCCCACTCGGCTCGCATCCGACGGCTGGCGCAGCGCCCACGCGCAGGCGCGACCGCCCAACAGGACGGCCAGCAGGAGCAGGGCTATGAGGCCGGCATTGACGTTCAACCACGTCCCTGACGCGGTGGGCGATCCGACAGCTCGGATCACCAGAGGGGCAGGGCTGGCCGCCAGGAGGCCGTGCCCGCGGTCTACCCGGAACGCCACCACCGCTGCAACAACGACAACAAGGACCGCGGCTTTGACGATGAGTCGGCCCCGGCGCGACTGCCGCAGCCCGACGACGAACCACGCCAGTGCCTGGCCGCCGGCGGTGCAGGCCGCGACGTACAACGCCGTCGTGAGACCGCCTCGCACGAGCGACCCGCCCTCGAACGTCAGGTAGGCAGTCTCGGCGGTCAGCACTAACAACTGCACGACCCACACGAGGTTGAGCGGCGCCAGCGACAGGGACGCGAGGAACTGCGTCGACGGGCGTACCGGGTAGGCCACCAGTTGCGAGGCGGGCATGACTTCGGTCCCGCCCCCGGCCGTGAGGGGGGCGATGACGGCGAGCAAGCCAAAGCCGAGGAAGGAGGGAGCTGCGGCGGCGAGGACAGCTACGAGCGCGTCCGGGGTCAGGTTCTCGGCGCTGTGGACGGCAGCCGCCATCAGCAGGCCGACCACGACCGGGGCGGCCAGCAGGATCCCCTGCGTACGCCGGGAGCGCATCATCTGCCAGCGGATCCGCAGCAGGGCGCGCAGTTGCTGGACGGGGATCATCCGATCAGGGCGCGGTAGCGGTCCCGCCCACCCTCTCCGCGCAGCTCTTCGGCCGGAGCCGCGGCAACCACCCGGCCACCGCTCAGCACGACAGCCTCCTGACACGCCTCCACGGCGAGGTGCAGCAGGTGGGTAGAGACCAGGACCGCTGCGCCGCTCGTCTGGGCCTCGCGTACGACCTCGAGCGTCGCGTCGACGCCCAGCGGATCGACGCCGTCGAACGGCTCATCGAGCAGCAGCAGTTGCGGCTCGTGGAAGACCGCGAGCACGACCGACAGGCGACGCCCCATCCCGTGGGAGAAGCCCGACGTGATCCGGTCCGCTGCCTGGGTGAGGTCGAAGCGGCGCAGCAGGTCCTCAGCACGCTCCTGCCAGCCATTGTCCATGCCGCGCAGGCGGGCGGCGAGTTGCAGGTGCTCCCATGCCGTGGCACGGGGGATCAGCCCGCCCACGTCCGGGCAGTAGCCCACCAGCGCGCGCACCCCGGCCGGGTCGTGACCAGCGTCGACGCCGGACACGCGGACCCGTCCGGAGGTGGGCGGGAGGACGCCTGCCAGCACGCGCATGGTGGTCGACTTGCCGGCGCCGTTGCGGCCGACGAGGGCCACGCTGGTACCGGCGCCGACGGACAGGTCAAAGCCCGCCACCGCTCGTACGCTGCCGAAATCGACGATGAGGTCCTGGGCCAGGAGGACGGGTTCCACATCTCTCCTTCGGCTAGGAGAGGGCCTTGGCTGTAGTGATGACCGTTCGGATGATGCCTTAGGCCACAAATTCGGTCACCCTGCCACCATGTCAAAGACTTCTCATGTCACCTCAGACCAGCTCCTCGAAGGCCTGTGGGAGAGCAAAGGCACGGACCTGCTGCTCACGGCCGGAGCATGTCCCATGGTGCGCGTCGACGGCGACCTGAAGCCTGCGGAGGGCTTCGGGCCACTGGACGCGTCCGAGACCGATGCCCTGATGCGCGAGTTGCTCACACAGGAGCAGTTGGAGGTCTTTCTCGCGGGCCGGGAGGTCGACTTCTCGTTTACCTGGCGCGAGGTGGCACGCCTGCGCGGCAACGCCTTCCTTGCCAAGGGCGATGTAGGGATGTCGCTCCGGCTCATCCCGCACGAGATCCCCACCTACGAGGACCTTGGCCTGCCCGACGTGATGCGCCGGCTCGCCGAGCTGCGCCAGGGACTGGTGCTGGTGACGGGACCTACGGGCGCGGGCAAGTCAACGACCCTGGCGTCGATGATCGACCGGATCAACGCTGAGCGGGCCTGCCACATCATCACGATCGAGGACCCGATCGAATACGTCTACGCCAACCGACGTGCCGTCATTAACCAGCGCGAAGTCGGGTCGGACACGGAGTCGTTCCCGCAGGCCCTGCGGTCAGCGCTGCGCGAGGATCCCGATGTCTTGCTGGTGGGGGAGATGCGCGACCTGGAGTCCATCCAGTTCGCCCTCACTCTCGCCGAGACCGGTCACCTGGTCTTCGCCACGCTGCACACCAATGACACCGCTCAAGCCCTCGACCGCATCGTCGACGTTTTCCCCGCGGATCGACAGGCCCAGATCCGAGTCCAGCTCGCCAATGCGCTGACTGGCATTGTTTACCAGCGACTGCTCCCACGGATCGGTGGCGGTCTCGTCGCGGCCTACGAGGTTCTGACCGCGACGTCCGCTGTCCGCAACCTGGTCAAGGAGGGCAAGACCAACCAGCTCCGCAACGTCGTCTCGACCCACCAGAGCGACGGCATGCAGACGCTGGAGAAGGCGCTCAGTCAGTTGGTGGCCGACGGCACTATTGACATCGAGCAGGCGCGCTTGGTGTCGCTCTATCCCAAGGACATCGAGGCACCAGCGGACGGCTTTTCTGCGGACGCGTCCCGGGCAAAGCGGCGGCGCGGAAGATAACGTCTGGAGCATGCCTCCTCAGCGACGTGGTGGTGGCCCGCAGCTGCCGTACAAGCTCATCGCTGGCGTCGAACCTTGCCCTGGCGGCTGGCTGGTCGTGAGCGGCCGGCTGCAAGGCATTACGGCCCATCCGCAGGAGCCAGAGGTGTTCGCGACCTTTGCTGAGGTCCTCGATTACCGACCATCGTTCGAGGTCATCGCGATCCACTGCCACCTGTCGTTCCCGGAGGAAGACACGAAGGGCGGACGGACATGCGACAAACTTGCGCGGCAACTGCTCGGCTGGCCGCGCAGTGGCGCGATTGGCTCGCCGCCGTCGCGGACCTACCTGCGGACGCACGACCTCGATCTGCGGGCGCGCAAGGGGCTGAACCCGATCAACGCGCGGATGATGCGGCGCTTCGCAGAGGTGGCGGAGGAGATGCAGCCGTACCGGCAGCGGCAGGTGTTCGAGGTCCACCCGGAGCTGTCGTTCTTTCAGTTAAATGACGACAAACCCATGCAGCACAGCAAGAACACTGAAGACGGCGTCGCCGAGCGGCGCGCCCTCGTTGAGGCGAAGATCCCCGGCGCCGCAGAGGTGCTGGACGCAGAAGTGCCGGGCGGGGTGACCGCCCGGCACCTGCTCGACGCGATGGTCGACATGGTGACGGCCCCGCGCATCGCTGCCCGGGCCGTCACGCGCCTCCCCGAAGATCCCGAGTGGGATGAGCAGGGAGTTCGTATGGAGTTGTTGCGCTAACTCCCCGCTATCAAATGCCCGTGCAGGCCGTCTTCACGGCGGCAGCGTCACTTGCCGACGTCAGGGTCGTACCGGTCACGTTCAAGGCGGTGGTGCCTGCCGCGAAAGTAATGCTGTAGTCGGCGCCAGCAGAAGTTTGGGCATACGTCATCTTGTAGTCGCCCTGGGTGACCACTTCAGACTTGAGCAGTCCGCCTCCAGCATCAGTCTTGATCTCCGTGGCTGTCGGGTACTTGCCGATCTTGGTCTTGCCAGCCTCGGCAGCGAGCTGGATCGACGTTGCGTCGGTCTTGCAGGAGCCGGAAACGGCGTCCTTGCGTGTCGCGCCGACGGCGAACACCACGATCGCGGCGAGGATGCCGAGAATCACGATGACGATGAGCAACTCAATGAGGGTGAATCCCTCTTCGTCAGGTGCCTGCAACTTCTTGCTCGGACGGTTGTGCATGGGGGGTCCCCTCAACTGTTGTCGTGCTGTGTTGCCCACCATTGCAGGTGCGGCAGATGTCCCCCATCGGCCGTTCGGTTGCAGCCGCATAGACGAACGGACCGTGTTGAACAGTCCAACCGGACCACGTGCCTCAGAAGTCAGGCGCCGTCGTGCGCCAAGACTTCAGGCCTACATCGAAACCAGGCAGGCTCGACACGGTCATCGTCGCGACCGACCGGATGTCCTTCCCGCTGTCCGTGACCCCGTTGAATAGCAGAGCGCTCGCTGTTGAGGTGACTTGCACAAGCCGCGAGCCACCGTTATCGGTAATCTTGATGATGAGGAAATCGGCACTCGAGGACTGCTCGATATGCAGTTTGCTCACCATGATCCCGCCGAGAAGTTCGGACCGAACGGTGTTGGTCGCGTTCATCGTCAGCGAGGCGGCTGGTGCATAGACGATGCCGTGAACAATGAAGTCGGGCGTGTTGCCGTTCTTGGGCAGGAACAGGTCTCC
>JBKJLP010000004.1:0-5915 GCA_046596735.1 Mycobacteriales bacterium
CCCGAACCCTCACCCAGCTGCGCGAAGGGCTGCTCGTCGAGGAGTGACCTCCTGGCTCAATCCCCGGAGCTGCCTGGCCGCAACGCCGGCCCGGCAGCTCCGGGGATTGAGCCAGGAGGTCACTCCTCGACGAGCAGCCCTTCGCGCAGCTGGGTGAGGGTTCGGGCGAGCAGCCGGGAGACGTGCATCTGGCTGATCCCGAGCTCGGTCGCGATCTGCGACTGGGTCAGGTTGCCGAAGAACCGCAGCAGCAAGATCCGCTTTTCGCGCGGCGGCAGTTGCTCGAGCAGCGGCTTGAGCGACTCGCGGTATTCGACGCCCTCGAGCGCGTCGTCCATCGACCCAAGCGAGTCGGCCACGGCAGGGGAGTCATCGTCGCCTCCGTCGGGGGCGTCGAGCGAGACCGCGGAGTAAGCGTTTGCCGACTCCAGCCCCTCCAGGATCTCCTCATCCGTCATCTGCAGGTAGGCGGCAAGTTCGGCGACCGTGGGGGAGCGGCCGTTCTTCTGCGACAGGTCGCTCGTGGCCTTGGTCAGCGCCAGCTTGAGTTCCTGCAACCGGCGAGGCACGCGGATCGCCCAACCCTTGTCGCGGAAGTGGCGCTTGATCTCGCCGACGATCGTGGGGGTCGCGTACGTCGAAAACTCGACGCCCCGCTCGAGGTCGAACCGGTCCACGGACTTGATCAGGCCAATCGTGGCCACCTGAATCAGGTCGTCCAGCGGCTCGCCGCGATTGCGGAAACGGCGGGCGAGGTATTCCACGAGCGGCAGGTGGGCTTCGACGAGCTCGTCGCGCAGCCTGGCCCGCTGGGGATCGTCTTCGGGCAGGCCAGCGAACACCCCAAACTTCGCCTTGGCCCTAGCCCGGTCCACGGCGTTGCGCTCGGCCCGGGTGGGCGGTGCGTCCTCGGCGCTGGTCGGCTGGTCGGCGATGACGGGCGGAATGTCGACGGCCGCCTGAGCGGCGTCGTCGCTGAGTCCGGCGCTCACGAAACGGGCTCCAGCGGGAGTCCGCCCAGCTCGGCCCGGTGCTTACGCAACGACAGGGTCACGCGCTTGTCGGCGTCGACGGAGCTGTCGACCTCGCCGGCCAGGGCCGAAAGCACGGTCCAGGCGAAGGTGTCCCGGGAGGGCTGCTCGCCGTCGACGGTGAGCACCGAGACTGCAACCGCGATCACGTCGGTGGTGAGCTCGAACGTGCACTCGAGGTCGGCGCCGGCGACGGCCTGCGACAGCAACATCGCGCACGCCTCATCCACGGCGATACGCAGATCTTCGATGTCGTCGATGGTGAAGTCCAGGCGGGAGGCCAGGCCAGCCGTGGCCGTACGGAGCACGGACAGGTAGGCCCCGACGGCGGGCAGCCGCAGGGTGACCACGTCACGACCACCGGCCGGGAGTTCGTTCGCGTTGCGCTCTGTCATGGGTCCTTCAGGATCGACCGGGTCGCGGGTCGGCGGGCTTCCACCTACCCGGGGCCAGCGAATCCGCCGCCCGGCAGATCCTATGTCCGGTTCCGCCTACCGCGCAGGCGGGTGGCCTCGCTGACAGCGCCCGGAACAAGTGACAGGCTCACGCGGGACTAACAGGAGGACAAGCGGTGCGAGCGAGTCGGCGAAGTGTGCTCAAGGGTGCGGCCGCGGCTGCTGCCGGCGTGGCTCTGGGCGGGACGCAAGCGTTCCCGCGCCGGGCTGCACATGCGGCTGGGGGGATCGCCGACCCCGTCGCGCCGGTCGGTACGACCCTGGACAGCACCGTCGTGCGCGGCGCCGCCCTGAACGCGCAGGGTTACGTACGCCTGGCTTCCGGTCCGGCCGAGCGGCACCAGGTCCGCACCGATCTCGCTGCGGCCAAGCCCGGCCGGTTCGCTACCCGCGGCTCCTTGCTGTCGTTTGCTCACCTCACTGACATCCACGTCATCGACGCGCAGTCGCCGGCCCGGGTGGAGTTCCTGGACCGCTACAACGACGGTCCCGGCAAGCCGCTGATCTTCGGCTCGGCCTATCGGCCGCAGGAAATGCTGATGCCGCAGGTCGCGGACTCCATCGTGGCGGCCGTTAACCAGGTCGGTGTTGGTCCGGTCAAGGGTCAACCGCTGGCGTTCGCTATGTGCACGGGCGACAACACTGACAACTGCCAACTCAACGAGTTGCAGTGGCAGCTCGCCGTGCTCAACGGCAAGACCTTCTCCCCGAGCTCGGGTGACCCGAAGAAGTTCGAGGGTGTCCACGACCAGGAAGCCACGACGTACGACACCCACTACTGGCACCCGGACGGCACGCCAGCGGGTAAGACCGACGACAACGCCCGTCGGCTGTTCGGCTTCCCCGTGGTCAAGGGACTCTTGGAGGCGTCGACGCGGTCGTTCACGCCGCACGGCATCTCGGTGCCTTGGTACACCTGCTACGGCAACCACGACGGGCTGGTGCAGGGCAACTTCCCGCAGTCGTTCCAGCTGACCAGGGCGGCCACGAGCTCAGCCAAGGTCGTTTCGCTCCCGGCCGGGGTTAGCCCGGACGATCTGCAGCGCGGCAACCCCGCTGCGGGCGCGGCGCTGCTCGCCGCCCCGGCGCGCCCGGTGACCGCCGACCCGCTGCGGCGGGTCATCACGCGGAGCGAAACGGTCAAGGAGCACCTCACCAGCGGCGGTCGTCCAACCGGGCACGGCTACACCGCTAAGAACCTCGCCGACGGGACGGCCCACTACACGTTCGACCCCACGCCCCTGGTGCGCTGCATCGTGCTCGACACCGTCAACCCCAACGGTGAGTCGAGCGGGTCGCTGGATGAGGCGCAGTTCGCTTGGTTACGGGTCCAGCTCGAAGCGGCCTCCGGCGCTGGCAAGGACCGGCTGGTCATCATCTTCAGTCACCACACGATCGGCAGCATGACCAACCAGATCGTGTCCGCGGACAGCCCCGGACGACGGGTGCTCGGCCCCGCGGTGCGCGACCTGCTGCTGCAGTTCCCCAACGTCGTCACGTGGGTCAACGGCCACACCCACCGCAACGCCGTCACGCCCTACAAGGCAACCGCCGGCACCGGTTTCTGGGAGGTCAACACCGCCGCCCACGTCGACTGGCCCTGCCAGGCTCGGCTGATCGAGTTGCTGAACAACGGCGACGGGACCCTGTCGGTGTTCGGCACGATCCTCGACGCCGCCGCCCCCCTGCAGTACGGCGGGAAGTTGGACTCGTCGGCATCACTGGCCTCGCTGGCCCGCGAGTTGTCGGCCAACGACTGGCAGGAGCGCACCGACGCGCGACGAGGCAAAGTCGAGGACCGCAACGTCGAACTGCTTTTGCCGGCCCCGGCCTGGTTGCCGCGCGCGGTCGTCGCGGCTCCGGTGGCTGCGCCGGGCAAGCCTGCGCCTGCCCAGCCAGGGCTCCCGGCCACCGGGGGCTCGGAGCGCGCGGCCGCCGGAGCAGTAGCCCTGACCGCAGCGGCGCTCGCGACCGGCGCTGTCCTGCGTCGGGGTGACCGCACCTCCGCGGCGGAGTGAGCGCCCGCTCGACCCAGCCCGGCCTGTCGGGACTGCTCGTCGTGATCGCCGTGGGCGGCGCCCTTGGATCCTTGGGCCGCTACGGACTAGGACGTGCGTTGCCGCACGGCCCGGAGTCGATCCCGGTATCGACGCTGCTCGTCAACATTGTGGGGTCCTTGCTGCTCGGCGTCATCGTCAGCGCGCGACCGCACGACCCCTGGCTGCGGCCCTTCCTGGGCACCGGCGTCCTGGGTGGCTTCACGACCTTTTCGGCGTTCGCGCTGGAGACCGACCGGTTGCTCGAGACCTCACCTGCAGTGGGCCTCGTCTACGTCGGTCTCACCGTCGCGGGCGGACTCGGCGCGGCGGCCCTCGGCACCCACCTGGGTGGACGAGGGATGCCGCGGGCCGCCGAGGTGCCGCCGTGACCGCGCTGCTCGTCGTACTCGGCGCCGCTGTCGGCGCACCGCTGCGCTACCTGGTCGCCAGGCCAGTTCCCGGGGTCCCCGCGACGTTCATCGTCAATGTGCTCGGGAGCCTGCTGATCGGGCTCTTCGCGGGGCTGGCACCGCACCCCTATGCCCTGCTGGGCATCGGATTCTGCGGAGCTTTCACGACGTACAGCGCCTTTGCCGTCGAGGTCGTGGCGTTGCCGGCGCGGCGCGCCATCCCCTACGCGGTGGGATCGGTGGTCGGGTGCACGCTGGCCTGCGCGATCGGGCTTGCGCTGACCTGAGTTCAGGTGTTCCAGGTACGGATGACGGGCCACGCGTGCTCGTGGCCGAGCACGCTGATCGACGCCGGCGCGAGGGCTAGCCGGCGACCGTCGGCGGCGGGTAGGCGGAGCCAGACGGCGGCCAGGATGCGCAGCGCATGGCCGTGCCCAAACAGGCAGACGTCGCCCGACTCCAGGGCGGCGGCGACCTTCTCAAGCACGTCCTCGGACCGCTCGCCCACCTGACCGGCGCTTTCGGGCAGCGTTTGGTCGGTCCAGACGCTCCAACCGCCGCGCTCGGCGCTGAGTTCGTCCGTGGTCCGCCCCTCGGCGTGGCCGTAGTCCCACTCCACGAGTCGGTCGTCGGTGAGCGCCTCGATACCGGCCAGCTCCGCCGTGCGCGCGGCCCGCTTGAGGGGTGATGTGAGGGCGAGTGCAAAATGCCGGTCCAGTCGGCCGGTGAGGCCGCGGGCCTGTTCTTCACCGTGGGCGGTCAGCGGTAGGTCAGTGCGACCGGTGTGTTGTCCGGTGAGACTCCACGGCGTCTCGCCGTGCCGCACGAGCCAGAGGTCACCCACGCAGCCATGAAAGCAGGACGTAGACGCTGCGGCGAGCCGACGAAGAGCCTTCCCTGCCTAACTGGAACGCAGTACCCTTGGGCGGAACGAGGGAGGTCGACGGTGCGTCGTGCGCTGAGCGGTGGCGTCCTGTTCGCTCTTGCCCTGCCCGTCCTAGCGCTGCCGGCCGTTGCCTACGCCGAGCCGCCTGACGTACAACGCACCCTGGCCGTCGACGCTGCCGCTTGGTCGTGGCGCAAGATCACGCCCGCTGGGCTGCCGGTCGGCGAGCCGTCCAACGTGCCCGAAGGTGGTCTCGCCGTGCAGTTCGACGGTCGACCGAGCGCGCCGCCGGCCAAGGCGACCTACCTTCGGCTGGCCCTGGGAGACCTTCCGACGGGGACGACCGCGCTCGGCCTGACACTCGTTGTGCCGCTGGACCCGGGTCAGGATGCTCCGGGCCCGATCGTTGCCTGCCGACTGATGGCGCCCTTCGAAACGGGCTCTGGAGTCGACCCGGCCGCCATGCCTGCCGAAGACTGTGCCGAGGCGCCGCTCGCTGCCTACGACCCGGTCGGCAAAACGCTCGCCTTCAACCTCATCGAGCAGGTCAACGCGTGGCTGTCCGGCACGCCCAACCTCGGGATCGTCGTACGTCCGGACCCGACCGTGGCCTTCCCGGACGCCCTGCCCTACCAAGTCACGATCACCAAGCCCGCGACGATCTTCGGCCTGCTCACCGCTCGGCTACCCGAGTCGGTTGTGGGTGCTGCACCGGCGCCGGCACCCCAGCCGGAGCCGCTGCCAGCACCGGACCAGGGCTTCGTCAGCGCGCCAACCTTCACCGAGCCGGTTGCGGCTCCGCTGCCGGCTCCCGCCCCGGCCGCCCAGCCCGTAACGGCTCCTCGCCCAGTGTCGGCCGTGCCGGTGTCCCTGCCTGCCATGACCGGTCGCGCAGCGGGCTTCGCGTCGTCGTCCGGCTTGGCCGTCGGCGCCCTTGTCGGGTTGCTGCTGGTGGCGCTCGCCGGCTGGTCCCTCGGCGAAGCCGCTGACCCGCGGGCGTTTGCCCGTGCCGAGCGTCGCCGCCGTGACCGGCTCGCTGTCGGGCCTGTGGTGCGGGTGGGTCAGCCGAGGCAGAGGCGACAGGGCCGCAAACC
>JBKJLP010000061.1:0-2574 GCA_046596735.1 Mycobacteriales bacterium
ATCGGGCCTCTATTTCAAATTTCGTCCGGGCTGCGAAAATACACGAAATAATATCAGGCCCCGTGAGCGAGGGACTTTTCATTACTTACAGCAATTTAGGCGGCGTGTATTACACGGTTGGCAACCTTGAGGATTCGGAACAATTCCTGGAAAAGGCACTGAGTATGAAAGAAGGGTTGTCCGGCCAGAATCATCCGTCATTAGCATATCCGCTCAATAATCTGGCGCTCGTCTATAAGCAAAAAGGAGACTTAGTTAAGGCGAAGGCTTATCTTGAACGGGCCTTAGCGATCATGGAAAAAGCATTTGGCATTGACCATGTCCAGACGGGCCGACAGCTTGTAAACCTAGGTAGCCTGAGTCAGACGATGGGCGATTTTGTTTTGGCGGAGAGTTTTGGGCGACGGGCCCTGACCGTATTTGAGAAAAGTGCCGGCCCGGAAGATGCATTGGTGATCGATCCGCTTATAAACCTCGGCAATGTGTACTACCTGACTGGCGACGTCGCAAAGGGAGAAGCGATGTATAGGCGTGCGCTGGAGGTCTCAACTAAAACACTCGGGCCTGACCATCCGGTAACCGCCCAGGCTATTAATAATCTTGCCGAAATAAAGAGGGACCGACGTGAATTCCCCGAAGCAGAGAGACTTTTCGATCAGGCGTTGAAGATAGTCAGCAAACGATTCGGCGAGAATCATATTAGGGTTGCAGACCAGCTCAACAATCTCGGTAACTTATATCGAGATCAGGGCGATCACGTTCGTGCTGAGCCGCTTTACCGGCGGGCTCTCGCGATGAGAGAAAAGTTGCTCGGTTTTGATCATCCTGATGTCGTGAGTACGTTGTCGAATCTCGCTCTCTCGCAGCTTGCGAGAGGCAATTTCGCGGAGGCGGTGGCCTTACAGGCTCGGTTGATGGAGATCACTGAACAGAACGTTCGCCTGAATTTGGCCACCGGTTCGGAACGCCAGAAGCTCGCATATCTCGATCTACTAGCCGAACAGGTCGACCGCGCAATCACCCTTAGTGTCGCTTTCATGCCGGAGAGCGGAGTTGCTAGAAAGCTGGCGTTTACCTCTGTGCTGCAGCGGAAGGGGAGGGTCCAGGACGAGCTTTCCAGCGCGTCAGCCGCCCTTCAACGTCAGCTGAGCCCCGACGACGCTGAACTGCTCGCTCGATTTAATAGAGTGACTTCCCAGTTGGCAAGGCTTGTGCTTGGGGGGCCACAAAGGGAAACTGCCGAGGTGTATCAAAAGCAGGTCAGTGAGGTTCGAAAGGAGCGCGAAGACCTAGAATCCGAGCTCAGTCGCCGCAGCGCCAGGTTCCGCTTTCTGTCACCGAGCATCACCCTTATGCAGGTTCAGTCCGCCGTGCCTGAGAATGCTGCTTTGGTGGAGATCGCCGCCTATCACAAGATCATTCCAACCGGTGTGACTGCCCGAGAACGCCGCGGTGAAATACGTTATGTTGCATATGTCCTTCGCCGACGGGGTGAAGTTCGTTGGAAGGATCTGGGCGAGGCTCAACTGATCGACCAGGCAGTTGAGGAGCTGCGTAGCTCCGTGCGCGACCCGAAGCGGACCGACGCGGCAACAGCCGCCAGGAACCTCGACGAAAGAGTGATGCGCCCTCTGCGGGAATTGGCAGGCGATGCAACCCATTTACTTGTTTCCCCCGACGGAGCGTTAAATCTAGTTCCGTTCGAGGCCCTCATCGACGAGCGGGGCAAGTATCTGGTTGAAAATTATTCGATCAGTTACCTGACTGCTGGTAGAGATCTACTGAAAATGGGAGGCGACAAGCAAGCCACGAGCCCGCCGTTGATAGTTGCGAATCCCGAGTTCGGTGAGCCGCCCGACAACGTCGTGGCTGACGCTCGGATCGCCGAACCGCGGCCTGTGAAAGCACGGCGCCGGAGTGTGACGAGCACACGCAGCATTACAGACACATACTTCGCACGGCTTAGCGGAACAGCACGGGAAGCCGATACGATAAAGAATCTGTTTCCGGACGCGGTCAGACTCACCGATCGGCAGGCGACCGAGACTTCAGTTAAACGGGCCCAGGCCCCGCACATTTTGCATCTCGCGACGCATGGCTTCTTTCTCACCGGAACGCCGATAAACAGCGCGTCGTCAGATTCGACCCTTGTCGTGGCGGGTCAAAAAGCGGAGAATCCTCTCGTACGTTCCGGGCTCGCTCTCGCGGGCGCGAACGAGCACAGAAGTAGCGACGACGATGGCATTTTGACCGCGCTAGAAGCTTCTGGATTAAATCTTTGGGGAACCAAACTTGTGGTTCTCTCCGCGTGCGATACCGGCATCGGCGAGGTTCGAAATGGTGAAGGCGTCTACGGCCTACGGCGTTCGTTCGTGCTCGCGGGCGCCGAGTCGGTCGTTATGAGCCTATGGCCGGTGAGCGACTATGTGACGCGCGAACTGATGACAAGCTACTACAAGAACCTAAAGCAAGGTTTGGGCCGAGGTGAGTCGCTCCGCCGCGTTCAGCTTGAAATGATAAAACGGCCCAACCGCCGCCACCCTTTCTACTGGGCCAGCTTCATCGAGTCCGGAG
>JBKJLP010000078.1:0-5396 GCA_046596735.1 Mycobacteriales bacterium
GTCGGCGAAGAGGTCGGCGACCAGCGGTGGGCGCCGATGCACGCCCTCGCCGATTTCTGTCAGGTCCGCAGCTGCTGGTCCTACCCCATCACCTCGCCGGCGAGCGGCGTCACCCTCGGGTCGTTCGCGCTCTACCGCAGCGTCCCTGGCCTTCCGCACCGGTCGGTCCAGACGATCGTCGGGCGGGCCAGCCACCTCGTGGGCATCACCCTTGATCGCCTGCGACTGCTGCACCGACTGAGTTACGAGGCGCAGCACGACGCCCTCACCCTGCTCCCGAACCGTATGCACCTGCTTGACCGACTGAGCGAGGCCTTGGCCAATTTCGCGCAGGGTGGGCCTGGCCCGGTCGTGTTTTTCTTCGATCTCGACCGTCTCAAGGTCATCAACGATTCGCTCGGGCACGAGGTTGGGGACGAGCTTCTCGTTGGCATCGCTGACCGGATCCAGACGGCCACGGTTGGTGGCGAACTCGTGTCCCGATTTGGGGGTGACGAGTTCGTGGTGCTGTCCACCCAAATCGATACGGACGCGGCGGCTGCGGCGCGGGCGGCCGCGCTCCTCGCTGTCATCGGTGAGCCCATGGTGTTGGAAGGTCGGCTTGTCCAACCCGCTGCCAGCATGGGTGTTGTCGTACCGACGAGCGGTCAGAGTTCGACCGAGGTCATGCGTGATGCCGACATCGCCATGTATCGGGCCAAACAGCGCGGTGGCAACGGCTTTGAATTCTTCGGCGATCACATGAGGCAGCGGGCCTTCGACCGGCTCGACCTCGAGGGCCAGATCCGGCACGGCTTGGACAACGACGAGTTCCGGGTTTATTACCAACCACTCGTGGACCTTCTCGATGACGATCGCATCGTGGGGTTCGAGGCGCTCGTGCGCTGGCAGCACCCCCAGCGAGGGTTACTGGAACCGGCAGCCTTCTTGCAACTCGCTGAGGAGACTGGCCTCATCATTCCCCTCGGAGAGTGGGTGCTCAAGACCGCGTCCGCCACGGTAGGGGGCTGGCGGGAGTCGCTCAGCGAGCGCGATTTCACTCTGTCCGTCAACCTCGCAGCCCAGCAGCTTCCTTCAGTCGGGCTGTTGCCGCTCGTCACGGACTCCGTGCGGGCACTGGGCCCGTGGACCCTGTGCCTCGAACTCACCGAGTCGACCTTGATGGACGACGCCGTCGCCGGTCTCCACACCCTGGAGCAGCTGACGGGTCTCGGTGCGCAGATCGCCATCGACGATTTCGGCACCGGCTTTTCCTCGCTCTCCTACCTGAGCCGACTCCCTGTGCAGCGGCTCAAGATCGACCGAAGCTTCGTCGGAGATCTGGGCAACTCGAAGGGGGCCGCGGCTGTGGCCACCACGATCATCAGCCTCGCCGAGCAACTCAACATCATCGCCGTCGCCGAAGGTATCGAGACCGACGAACAGCGTCAGCAGGTCATCGACATGGGCTGCCAGTACGGACAGGGCTACCTGCTCAGTCGCCCAGTTCCCGAGGCAGAGGCGCTACTGCTGTTGACCTCGCCGTCCCGCCGCTAGACCGGTGACCACTCCCGGCGCCCCGGCACAGCCGTTGCCGATCCGCTCCTACCGGCACCGCCGCGGCCGCCTCAGCGCCACCACCGCCGACGCTCTCGATCGCCTTGGTGACCTCCTGCTGCCCGTGGACGGCCTCCGGCTCGACTCCCGTGCGCTGTTCGGGCGTACGGCTCCGCTCGTGCTGGAGATCGGTTGCGGCATGGGCGAGGCGACCGCGGCGATGGCCAAGGCCGACCCGGACCGTGATCTGCTCGCGGTCGATGTCCACGTCCAAGGTCTGGGGCGGCTGTTGCGCCGCATCGAGGGAGCCGAGCTGACCAACGTGCGGGTCCTCGAGGGAGATGCGGTGGTGCTGCTCACCGAGATGCTCGCGCCGGATTCGCTGGACGAGGTGCGGGTCTACTTTCCGGACCCGTGGCCCAAGGTGCGTCACCACAAGCGCCGGCTCGTACAGCGCAGCTTCCTGGACCTGGTCGCCACCCGGCTTCGCCCCGGCGGGGCGCTGCACGTCGCCACCGACTGGGCGGCGTACGCGGAGCACGTCTCCGCACTCCTCGCCGACCATCCCCGTTACGCGGTCACGCACGAGGGCGGGCGGCCACCGCACCGCCCGATCACGCGGTTCGAGCAGCGCGGTCTCGATGCCGGGCGGTCGTCGTATGACGTGCTGGCCCGACGGGACTAAGCCCTCAGGCGTAGTAGCGTCGCGCGGCGCAATGTGGGACGGTTCAGCCGGAATTGTCCGCTCTGCCCAAGGAGTCTCGTGCGCAAGATCCTCGCCATCCTGTCCCTCGCCGCCGCCATGACCGCGGTCAGTGCCGCTCCGGCGCTCGCCGCCGGTCCGAGCATCCCCAAGGACTGCCACGAGTGGAACGCCCTCCTGCACATCAACAACGTGAAGGACTGCGACAACAGCTAGCTCGCTGCACCAGGGCGGCCGCGCACCCGCGAGGGTGTGCGGCCGTTCGGCACATCAGACCGCCGGCTCGCCCGGCGCGAACATCGGCAGATGGGCGGCGTAGGCCGAAGCATCGCCCTGCCAGTCGTAGGCGGCGATCTGGCTCAGCGACCGCCGACCGGCGACCGCCCTGGCCAGCTCACCTGCATCGGACACGGTCACCGCTGCAGCCGACTCACCCTCGCCGGCGACGAGGTCGAGAGCGCCGGCCGAGATCTTCAGCGCCGGGAGGCCGGCCTTCGTCAGGCGCTGGCCGGCCGACCAGACGAGTCCGCGCAGGACGGCGTCGTGGGTGGGGCTCGTGGACGCCGGTTGGCTGAGCGCTTCGCGCAGGTCGTCCTCGTGCATTGCAGCGTCAAAGTAGATCCGCACGCCAGCCTCGCCGAGGTCATCCATGACGGACTCGACGACGGGCGCATGGGTGTCCCACTCGGCAAGCAGGTCGCCGATCGAGGTGCCCTGACGCTCACCCACCTGCAGGGCGGTCCACGGCGGCGACCCTGCGCCCTCGAAGCGACCGTTGGCCAGGTCGGTCGCCAAGCCGCTCAGGTGCGAGACGAGTTCGCGCACCGTCCACGCCGGGCAGCCGGGGACGCGCGTCTCCTGCTGCTCGGAGGTGAGATCTCGCACGAGGTCAGTGACCTGACCGCGCACCGCCCGGTAGTGCTCACTGGGCTGCACCTACGTGGCGCCGTCCGCGTCGCCCTCAGCAGTCGTGGCCGCGTCGGCGCCCTTGGCGCCCTCGGCGAGCGGCGTTGCCGGAGCGGCAGCCGGCGGCGCGAGCTGGGTGCCCGAGATCGAGGCGCGGATCTGGTCCAGTCGTGCGGACCCGGCCATGTCGAGCGTGGATTTCTGTACCTCGAGCATGCGCCCCTCGACGCTGCTGCTGGCGAGCTCGGCTTGGCCGAGCGCCTTGGCGTAACGGGCCTCGATCTTGTCGCGTACCTCGGTCAGCGACGGGGTGTTGCCGGGCGCAGCGAGCTCGGACATGGAGGTCAGGCTCTTGGAGACCTGCTCCTGCATCTTTGCCTGCTCGAGTTGGCTGAGCAGCTTGGTGCGCTCGGCCAGCTTGGTCTGGACCTGCATCGCGTTGGTCTCGACGGCCTTCTTGGCCTGCTCAGCTGAGCTGAGCGCAGAGTGGTGCAGACGGTTGAGGTCCTCCATCGACTGCTCCGCCGCGACGAGCTGGGTCGCGAACGCGGTGGCGGTGCCCTCGTACTCCTGAGCCTTCTTCTCGTCGCCGGCCGCGCGCGCCTGGTCGGCGAGGACAAGCGCCTGCCGGGCGGATGCCTGCAGCTTCTCGACGTCGCTCATCTGGCGGGCCAACTTCATCTCGAGCTGGCGCTGGTTGCCGATGACCGCAGCGGCTTGCTGGGTCAGCGCCTGGTGCTGCCGCTGCGCTTCCTCGATGGCCTGCTGGATCTGGATCTTGGGATCGGCCTTCTCATCGATCTTGCCGCTGAGCAGGGCGAGGAAGTACTTCCACCCCTTGACGAAGGGATTAGCCATGCGTGGTGCCTCCAGGAGTGGGCGGTTGTCGTCATTGTGTCAGTCAGCGCAGGCCACGTCACCCGCCCCCAGCGCGTTGGTGTGTTGCGCGGGCCAGCACACAAACTCAGCCGGCGGTCTCGTCAGGGGCTTGGGCGAGGGCTCGTTGGGACACGGCTTCGGTCTCGGCCAGCCCGGCCCGTAGGCCATCCAGCTCCAGCGCCAGATCCGCGATCTGGTCAGCGCTGGTGTCGAAGCCGCCTGCGTGGTCCACCATCGCGAGCACCTCGGCGAGGCGCGCCACGAGACCCTCCAAACCCAGCGCGGTCGCTTGCATCCGGGCCAGCAGCGTGCCCCGGGCGTCGGTGAGCCGTTGCCGGACCTCTAACCGGTCGCGAACCGCTGCCGCGGACCGGGCCATCTCCGCGCGCATCTCCGCGGTCGGTGCGCGCTTGGCGGCGTCGTCGAGTCGGGCGGCCTCGGACTCCAGATCCGCTCCGGCTACCCGCGTCAGGGCCCGCTCCACCGCCGTGACCTGTGCAGCCACCCGCGTCAAATCCCTGAGGGTGTCTCCAGCTTCGTCGGCGGCGGACCGTACGGCGATGTCGGTCGGGCCGGCGCCGGTCGTCCCGGCCATGTCGTCGAGGCTGCGTACGGCGCTCTCTGCCCGCTCGAGCCAACGCAGGGCGTAGGAGCCTCGTGGTGGCCGCGGCAGTTCCGACATCCCGGCCGGCCGCGGCTCGCGCACCATCAGACCGGTGACCACCTTGACGCCGAGAACAGCGGCACCGACGCCAGCGCCCAGCACCACGCCGACCGGTCCGCCGACCAAAGCCCAGGCAAGGCCGCCGGAGATGCCGCTGGCGACGAGCCCCCAGGGGTCGCGCAGCTCGTCGGTCAGGCCCATGCAGCGATCCTGGTCAGAAGTTCGACAGGACGGCGGTGAGCACCTTGTCGATCGAGGCCGGATCGGAGGCGTCATAGGCCGCCGCCTTCGCCGCGTCGGCGATCTTGGTGAGTTCGCCGAGGTCGGCGTCGTCGCCGTAAGCGATCGGGAACACCCGCACCGTACGGTCGGCGTCCTCCTGATCCAACTCACGGGTGAGTGAGTCGATGTTGCTGTCGGCGGGGAATTCGTTGCGGCCGTCAGTCAGCACCACCACGGCGTTGATCCGGGTGCCGTCGTAGGTCGAGCCAAGTTCGCGGGTCGCGGCCCGGACGGTGGCGTAGAGCCCGGTCCCGCCGTTGGCCTGCAACTCGGCGAGCTGCTTGCGGACGAGCGGCGCCTGAGTGCCGGCCGGGCCGAAGGGCACCAGCTCGCGGTAGGGCAGCTTCCCCTTCTGCTGCGTCGAGAAAATCCACAGCGAAAGCTGGTCGTCCTTCGCCAACAGCCCGACAGCGGAGGCTGCGGCCT
>JBKJLP010000482.1:0-4611 GCA_046596735.1 Mycobacteriales bacterium
CCCGGGCGAGTGCGGCGTACGGCCGGGACCGCAGGCCGACGACCAGGCCGGGGGCGGCGAGTTCGGCTTCCAGGACCGTCCGCCAGTGGGCCGCGAGGCCGCCGAACCCGGGCAGGCGCGTCGTCCCGGACAGGCGGTAGGCCGGAATCCGGTCGGCCGGCCGGACCAGCCCGAACAGCGCGCTCGCGACGACGAGCGAGGAGTTGGCCCGTCGCAGCGCGCTACCGGTGAGCGAGGCGTGGTCGAGCGCTTCATAGAGCACCCCGGTGTAGCGGCGCATCGCGGGCAGCGTCCGGGAACTGGTGAGGGCGGCGTCGGCGTCGACCTCGCTGCGCTGCCGCTCGGACAGGTCCAGAGCTGCCAGCAGCGCTTCCGGTCGGGTCGTTGCGAGGTGCTCGACCACATGCAGAAGGCTCGCCCGGGCGTCGGTCAGCGCGGGGAAGGACAACCGGTCCAGATCCAACGGCCCCATCGTTCCGCCGGGAGCTTTGCCCTCGGACGGTGGCAGCAGGACCAGCACCGGCCGAAGGCTAAACGAGTCGGCGCGCAGGTCGCCCGCCGATAGGCTCGGAGCCCGTCTGCAGGATCCGCCACCGGAGGTTTCCCGTGCTTCGCATGTCCACGCTGTTCCTGCGCACCCTGCGTGAGGACCCGGCGGACGCGGAAGTCCCGAGCCACCGGCTGCTCGTCCGGGCCGGCTACGTCCGACGGGTCGCGCCCGGCATCTACTCCTGGCTGCCGCTGGGTCTGAAGGTGCTCAACAAGGTCGCCGCCGTGGTGCGCGAGGAGATGGACGCGATGGGCGCGCAGGAGGTGCAGTTCCCTGCCCTGCTCCCTCGCGAGCCCTACGAGGCGACCGGCCGCTGGACGGAATACGGCGATGGCCTGTTTCGCCTCAAGGACCGCAAGGGCAACGACTACCTCCTGGGGCCGACGCACGAGGAGTTGTTCACCTTGATGGTGAAGAGCGAATACTCCTCGTACAAGGACTTACCCGTCTCGCTCTATCAGATCCAGAACAAGTATCGGGACGAGGCGCGGCCCCGGGCGGGGATCCTGCGTGGGCGCGAATTCCTCATGAAGGACAGCTATTCGTTCGACCTCGACGACACCGGGCTGCAGGCGTCGTACGACGCCCACCGCGACGCCTACCAGCGCATCTTCAGTCGGCTGGGGCTCGACTACCGGATCGTCTTCGCCGTCAGCGGCGCCATGGGCGGTAGCGCCAGCGAAGAGTTCCTGGCAGTGACACCCAGCGGCGAGGACACCTACGTCGCCTGCACGTCGTGTGACTACGCCGCCAACGTCGAGGCCGCGACGGTGATGGCGCCGCCGGAGTCCGACCCAGGCGCCCAGTCGCCGCTCGAGGTGCTGGACACCCCTGACACCCCGACGATCGAGTCGCTCGTCGCCCTACTGCAGAGCAAGGGACACGGGGTCGCCGCGGCCGGGACGCTCAAGAACGTGGTGCTGCAACTTCGCCATCCGGACGGCTCGACCGGCTTGCTCGTTGTCGGTGTGCCTGGCGACCGTGAGGTCGACCTCAAGGCGGTGGAGGCCAACGTCTTCCCAGCCGAGGTCGAGGCGTTCGACGACTTTGCCAAACACCCCGGTCTGGTCCGCGGCTACATCGGTCCGCAGGCCCTTGCCGGCTTGAAGATCCGGTATGTCGTCGACCCCCGCATCACCACCGGGTCGGCGTGGGTCACCGGCGCCAACGAGCCGGGCAAGCACGCGATCAACGTCGTCATGGGTCGAGACTTCACCCCGGACGCCGTCGTGCCTGCGGCCGAGGTGCGCGACGGCGACCTGTGTCCGCGTTGCGGCAGCCTGCTCCAGATCGACAAGGGCATTGAGATTGGCCACGTCTTTCAGCTCGGCAAGAAGTTTGCTGACGCGCTGTCCCTGGACGTGCTCGGGCCGGAGGGCAAGCCGGTTCGCGTGACCATGGGCTCGTATGGCATCGGCGTCTCCCGCGCGGTCGCCGCCATCGCCGAGCAGTCCCACGACGAGCGCGGGCTGATCTGGCCGCGGTCGGTCGCTCCGGCCGACGTACACGTGGTTATCGCTGGACAGGGCGAGCAGAAGGAGGGCGGCCAGCAACTCGCGAGCGATCTCGAGGCCGCTGGGCTGCGGGTGCTGCTCGACGACCGGCACAAGGTGAGTCCGGGCGTGGCGTTCAAGGACGCCGAGCTCATCGGCATCCCGACGTACGTTGTCGTCGGCAAGAACCTCGCCACGGACGGCACGATCGAGATTCGGGACCGACGCAGCGGTTCGAGCCGCACGGTCGCGCTCGCCGACGCGGTTGTCGAGGTCGTCGCCGAGGTCCGCCAGAACTAGGTGCCGGGCAGGGCCACGGTGGGATGCGCCGAGCCCTGCCGGGCGCGCCACTCGGCGGCGCGGACCGCCGACTCGGTGAGGCCGGCCACCGCAAGGCGGCGCAGTGCCTGGTCGCCGGTCACGAGGACGAGGTCGCGCCAGCGCTGGCCCAGGCCGACCTCGAGCCGGACGGCGAGGGCGAGCGCCTGGCCACGGTCGGCGACGGTCACGTCGTACGCGGGGAGCGGTACCGGCACCTCCACGCCGCGATCGCGCAGCGCCGTGGCGAGCTGGTCGCGGCGCAAGCGGTGCCCGTCGTAGGCCAGCGTGGCGGCCCTTCGGGTCGCCACGTCCAGGCGGGCGCCCAGCACGCCGTAGCCGTAGACGGCTGCCTGCTCAGCCGCCACGAGGGCCCGCAGGGCGGCGGGCACGCTCATGCCAGCGCCACGATGTGCGAGGCCTCGCTCGCGCTGAGGGAGGCCAGCACGCCGGCCAACGCCCGGCCGGCGGAGACGGCGCCCTCCGCGTGGGCGCCGGCCGTGTCGCGCTCCAGCGCCCGCAGCGCGGCCAGGTCGGGAGCCGGCCCGCTCGGCCGGGCCGTGGGTAGGGGGCTCGCCGTCGAAGGGACCAGCGCCGTCAGGTGCTCGGCGTGCTCGGCGCGCAGGGCTGTGAGCCGCGCGCGATCCGCCGGGGCCGCTCTCGCCAAGGCCCTGTCGTAGGCCGCGAGCAGCGCCCGTTCGCGCTCCGTCGCCGCCGTGCGCAGCGTGGTGTCAAGGTCCACCAGGGTGCTGTCGCGGTTGTTGGTACACGCCGTCAGGGAGAGCGCGGACAGGCCCACCGCGCCGGCCAACACGTGGCGTCTCGTCGGCCGCAGGCTCATGAGATCCGAGCCAACCACAGCTAGGCTGGCCGTCAGCTCGACCACAACTGCACAGGAGAGGGGAACGGACATGACCTCTTCCCGCGACACCACCACCGCCCGGCTGCAGGAGTTGCTCGCGCCGCTGCTGATCGAGGCTGGCAGCGAACTCGAGGATCTCTCCGTAACGCAGGCTGGCCGCCGCAGCGTCGTGCGCGTCCTGGTGGACCGCGACGGGGGCATCGACATGGACGGCGTCGCCGCCGCGAGCCGCCTGGTGAGCGAGGCCCTCGATGCTCTGGACGAGAGCGATCCCGCGCTGTTCGGGTCGTCGTACGTGCTCGAAGTGAGTTCGCCGGGCGTGGACCGGCCCCTCACCGAGCCTCGGCATTGGCGCCGCAATATCACCCGGCTGGTCACGGCGACCCTCGTCGCGGGCGGGACGGTCACGGGCCGGGTCACGGCCGCCGACGACATCGCCGTGACGCTGGATGTTGACGGTGCCGACCGGATCCTGGCGTACGCCGAGATCGTGCGCGGCAACGTGCAGGTCGAGTTCAACCGCAAGGCGACCGACGTCGCGGACGACGAGCCCGAGACGGAGGACGACGCATGAAGATCGACATGGCGGTGCTGCGCAGCCTGGAGCGCGAAAAGGACATCTCTTTCGACCTGGTCGTTCAGGCGATCGAGTCGGCACTGCTCTCGGCGTACAACCACACCGAGGGCTCGCAGCCGCACGCCCGCGTGGTCCTCGACCGCGCCAGCGGGGAGGTGGCCGTGCTGGCCGCCGAGGTAGACGAGACCGGCGCGGTCCTGCGCGAGTGGGACGACACGCCGGAGGGCTTTGGTCGGATCGCGGCCGGAACCGCCAAGCAGGTCATCCTGCAGCGGTTGCGCGAGGCGGAGAGCGCGCTGTCCTACGGCGAATACGCCGGGCGCGAGGGTGATGTGGTCTCTGGCTTCGTGCAGCAGGCGGGTCAGCGACCCGGTGCCGCGCCCAATCGCAACGTGATGGTCAAGCTCGGGACGGCCGAAGACGCCATCGAAGCGGTTCTTCCGCCGGCCGAGCAGGTGCCCGGCGAGGTCTACACCCACGGCATGCGGCTCAAGTGTCGGGTCATTGCCGTGTCGCGTGGCCAGCGCGGCGCGCAGATCACCGTGTCGCGGACGCACCCCGACCTGGTTCGCGGCCTGTTCGCGCTCGAGGTGCCGGAGATCGCCGACGGATCGGTGGAGATCGCCGCGCTCGCCCGCGAGGCAGGTCACCGGACCAAGATCGCCGTACGCACCCGCGTCGCTGGGCTCAACCCCAAGGGCGCGTGCATCGGCCCGGTGGGCAGCCGGGTCCGCAACGTCACGACGGAGCTGCACGGCGAGAAGATCGACATCGTCGACTGGTCGGCCGACCCGGCCCGCTTCGTGGCCAG
>JBKJLP010000292.1:0-4212 GCA_046596735.1 Mycobacteriales bacterium
GCTCCGTCACCGTCCTCCGGACGTTCGATGCCTGTCTCAATGGGCGTCGCGGCCTTGGGCACGGTCAATCGGGCGGGGCCGGACAGCGAGAGGGCGAAGAAGCCAGCGTTGCCATCGGCGTACCAGACCTCGTTGCGCTCGGGCACGAAGGTAGGCGCGGACATCGCGAAGCCACCGCCACTGGCGGGCTTGTTGAAGTAGCCGACCTCGACCGGGTGGTGGGGATCGCGGATGTCGAACAGCCGCAGGCCCGACACGATCATGCTGCACGCGATCACTGTTGGATCGACCCTCGTGGGCACCGAGCAGTAATGGCCGGCGTATCCCTGCGCTGCTGTCCGCGCACCGGGGTCGTCCTTGGACGCCCCGGCCCGGGCCGCCGTGTTGTGCACGGCCAGTCTCAGCTCGGAGACGACGAACGGGTCGTTCGGGTCCTCGACGTCGATGATGCGGCCGGCGCCGATCGGCGTCCCTGGGGAGTACTGAGGGTCCCCGTTGAGCGTGTTCTGGTTGTACTCGTCCATCTCGACGACGTAGTGGTGGCCACCGATCGTGATGGGGTCGGCGTTCTGCGGGATCGACACGCTCGGCCAGGTCAGGTGGCTGACCTCCCGCACCGCTGGGTTGGGCACCCTCTCCTGCACCTGGGAGACGTCCAGGATCGTCAGACCGCGGTTGAGGTTGCGGGCATCTGCGGCGTACAAGAGCTTGCCGTCGTCGGAGAGGTTCATGCCGTGGAAGTTGCGGCCGAAGGTCACCCACACCGGCTGAGGCAGCGTCGGGTTGGTGATGTCCAGGGCGACCAGCGTGGGTGCTGCCGTCCCTGTGACGTAGAACGTGTTGCCGTCCAACGACATGGCGCTCTCGTGGCCGAAGATGCCCAGGGGGCTGCTGGACTTGAGCACCGGCGTGCGGCAGTCGGCGGAGATGTCATAGATGTCGACGAACCCTGGCTCGGTGCCCGGCGATCCCTGGCCAGCCGCGATCAGGCCGCGCTTCTGGTTGACCCGCAGGGACTCGTGCGGCGACAGCATGGCGGGGGTCGTCAGGGTGGCCGTCAGCCTCGGGAGCGCACGGTTGGCCATGTCCAGGACGTAGACGCCTGGGCCATCTGGCTGCTGGAGGTTGCTCGGGAACAGCAGCGTGCTGTCGTAGTAGGCGCACTCGCGCCCGGCCTGGTCGACATAGCGCTCGACGCGGAAGCCGCCCGTCTGTCCGAAGTGGCCCACCTCCGCCACGTTGCAGTAGTGGCCCTTCTTGTAGCTGCCGTCGGCGAACTCCGAGGCCGGGAAGCGCCCCTGAATGTCGGGCTCGGGTCGCGACCCCGCTCCGCAGGCGGCCTGCGGCGTCGGCGAGGCATCTTGGGCGTGCGCCGGCACGGGCGCGGACAGCAGGAGCAACGGGAGGGCGAGCAGTGTGGCTCGAAGACGCATAGGCGCATGATGCCCGATCGCCGTAGCCTGAGGCCATGAGCGGCGACTGGAGCCCGGCGGAGCACGGCTTCGAGACCCTTGCCATCCATGCCGGCCAGGACCCTGATCCGACCACTGGCGCCGTGGTCGTCCCGATCTACCAGACCTCGACCTATGTCCAAGACGAGGTCGGCGTCCACAAGGGCTACGACTACAGCCGCTCGGGCAACCCGACGCGCACCGCCCTCGAGACCTGCCTGGCCGCCCTCGAACAGGGCGCGCGCGGGTTGGCGTTCGCAAGTGGGCTGGCCGCCGAGGACACCCTGCTGCGCACCGTCCTGCGGCCAGGTGCCCACGTCGTCGTCCCCCATGACGCGTACGGCGGCAGCTATCGGCTGTTCGACAAGGTGCTCACGCGCTGGGGGGTCACCCACACGCCAGCCCCACTGGGCGACATCGACGCAGTGCGGGCGGCCATGAGGCCTGAGACGGCGCTGATCTGGTGCGAGACGCCGACCAACCCGCTGCTGGGCATCGCCGACATCGAGGCGCTCGCTGAGGTCAGCCACGACGCCGGCGCCAAGCTGGTCGTGGACAACACGTTCGCCTCGCCCTATCTCCAGCTGCCGCTGACCCTGGGGGCTGACGTGGTGGTGCACTCCACGACCAAGTACCTCGGCGGCCATAGCGATGTCGTGGGCGGCGCCCTCGTCGTGGCTGACCCAGCGCTGGGCGAGGAGCTGGCCTTCCACCAGAACGCCATGGGCGCGGTGCCGGGCCCCTTCGACTGCTGGCTGGTCCTGCGCGGGATCAAGACACTGGGCGTGCGGATGGACCGCCACTGCGCCAACGCCGAGCGGGTGGTGGAGCTGCTCTCCCGCAGTGGTGCGGTGAGCGAGGTTCTCTACCCCGGCCTGCCGACCCACGCCGGCCATGACGTCGCAGCCAAGCAGATGAAGGCCTTCGCCGGGATGGTCAGCTTCCGGCTCGCCGGGGGAGAGGCGGCCGCCCTGGAGGTTTGCCGTCGTACCGAGGTGTTCACATTGGGGGAGTCGTTGGGAGGGGTGGAGTCGTTGATCGAGCACCCAGGACGCATGACCCATGCCAGCGTGGCCGGCTCGCAGCTCGAGGTGCCCGCCGACCTGGTGCGGCTGTCCGTGGGCATCGAGAGCGCCGACGACCTGCTCGCCGATCTCGAGCGCGCACTCGGAAGCCTCGCGTGAAAGGGCCGAGATGGGCCGCCGAGGCGGTCGCGTGGTCGTGCTCGCTGGTGCTGGTCTCTGGCGTGGCGGTTGTGGTCACTGGGGTCATCGGCACGACCGCGCCACAGGCGATCTCGGTGGAGACGCCGATCCTTGAGACCGTGCGCGTCAACCCGACCAAGGCGCCGCCGAAGCCGGCCCAGCCCGCCACCGTGACCACCCGCGCGCACACAGGAGTTCCGCAGGAGGCCTCGCTCGGGCCGCCGCCCGGACCGCAGAACGACGCCGTGCCGACGGCCTTCGCGGCTCCGGCGGACCGCTATGCGTTCCTGGTCGGTGTCTCCCGCTATCGCAAGCCGACGCACGACACGATCGCGGGCGCCAACGACGTGCTGTTCATCCGGTCGTTGCTGCTCGAAGCCGGCTGGCTGCCGCAGAACATCAGAGTCCTGACGGACGGCGCCGCCACCGGTGCGGCCATGCGATCGGGCATCACCTGGCTGGCCTCCCGGAGCACGCCCGGGACCTTCACGCTGTTCCACTTCTCCGGCCACGTGAAGCAGGTGGGCGGCCACGAGAAGCTCTGGCCGTACGACAGGGACTTCGTCCCGGACACCTGGCTGGCCGCCACGCTGCACCGCGGCAGCGGCAAGATGTGGGTGGACATCGCCGGGTGCGAAGCGGGCGGGTTCATGGAGGACCTGCCCAGCAGTCGGGTCTTGGTGAGCACCAGCTCCAGGCAGACCCAGAAGTCCTATGAGTACCCGCAGTGGGGCGAATCGGTATGGACCGGGCTGCTGTACGACCTGGGCCTGGGGCAAGACCAGGCCGACGCCAACCGCAACGGCACGACAGTCGTCGGTGAGGCGCTGCGCTACGCCACCTACTACGCCCAGGCGATCACGTTGCACCAGCGTCCCTACGGCCGGCAGACCCCTCAGGTCGCCGGCGACCCGGTGCGCGGCTGGACCCTGAACAACCCCCCGGCCTGACCCGCACCGGGACTTTCCTCTACCGGACGGTTGCGCTATGGTCGCGACTTCCGACAAAGGGGGCATTCCGTGCGCAAGGTTTCTTTCTCTCTGCTTGTCTTGGCTCTCGTCTGCGCGGGACTCCTTGCGGCTGCGGGTCCTGCCGCCGCGCAGGTTTGCCCCGGAACACCCACGGTTTACAACGGCGGTGGGACCGAGGCGGTAGAGGTGCGCTGCGAGGTGGTGCCCGGCTACGAGGTCGGCGCTGGCGCTGGCGTCTTCGCATACAGCGGCATGGCTGGCGCGGGCGCCGGCGCCGCGGTCTGCTATCCCGTCAGTCCCAGCTATCAGTGCATCAACCCGCAGAACTTCGCGGTCGTCTCCACGTCTGGTTACGTGTTCGCGCTCTCAGGGGTGTGCTTTGCGCCCTACCCGTGTGACTACGGCGCGGTCTACGCGAATTCGGGTGGAGCCGGTGTTCAGGTGAATCTCGACAGTTACGGGATCAGCAGGGGCGTGCACATCCCGTAGCCGGCCACAGAACTGATGACCAAGACGACTGGGTGCGGCGCTTGTTTGCACATTGTTAGCGCCGCGTAACGTTGCGGCGTCATGCGGTGGTGCAGG
>JBKJLP010000002.1:0-10335 GCA_046596735.1 Mycobacteriales bacterium
AGCCCGACCGCGACGATGAAGGAGGAGAAGGCGACGGTCTGGGCCATGATGCCGGGCAGCAGGAAGGCCTTGTAGCCACCCTCGATCGGGATGGCGATCGAGCTGCCGAAGACATAGGCGAAGAGCAGCACGAACATCACCGGCTGGATGGTGACGTCCATGAGCATCTCGGGCATGCGCTTGATGTGGATCAGGTTGCGCCGCGTGATCGCCCACGACTGGCGCAGGAGCCCGGTCTGGCGGATCTCCGGCCGGGCGATGGCTCCGGAGCGGACTGCGGCCGTGGTCTGGGTCGTCATGACGCCTGCTCCTGGGTCGTGTCGCCGGAGTCGTCACGGCCGGTGGTGTCCTCGGCCCGGTGGCCGGTGAGGTGGAGGAACACGTCGTCGAGGCTCGGTCTCTTGAGCCCGAGGTCGTCGAGCTCGATGTTGCTGTCCTCGAACACCGCGGCGATGCGGGTCATGTCACGCAGACCCTCGGCCGGCGAGGTGAGCTGGCGGGACGCCGCGTCGACGTGCACCTCGGACACCCTCGTGCGCAACAGCGCCTCGGCGGCCGGCAGGTCGTCGGCGTGCGACACGGTCAGCACCAGGCTCGCCTTGCCCGAGCGGTCCTTGAGCTCCAGTGCGGTCCCCTCGGCGATGATCCGGCCCCGGTCGATGACGACGATGCGGTCGGCGAGCTGGTCGGCCTCCTCGAGGTACTGGGTCGTGAGCAGCAGGGTGGTGCCCTCCTTGACCAGGGTGCGCAGCACCTCCCAGAGCTCGACGCGACTGCGAGGGTCCAGACCCGTGGTCGGCTCGTCGAGGAAGAGCACCGGTGGGGTCGCGACCAGGCTGACCGCGAGGTCGAGCCGCCGCCGCATCCCACCGGAGTAGGTCTTGGCGGTGCGGTCGGCGGCGTCGGTGAGGGAGAAGCGCTCGAGCAGCTCCTCGGAGGCTTGCTTGACATAGGACAAGGAGAGTCCGTAGAGAGAGCCGATGAGCCGCAGGTTCTCCCGGCCCGTGAGCAGCTCGTCGACGGTGGCTGCCTGTCCGGTCAGGCCCATGGAACGTCGCACCGCGTCGGGCTCGCTCACCACGTCGTGCCCCGCAACGCGGGCCGTCCCGCTCGTCGGCCTCGTGAGGGTGGTCATCATCCGGACCGTCGTCGTCTTGCCGGCACCGTTGGGCCCGAGCAGTCCCAGCACGGACCCCTGCGGCACCGAGAAGCTGACGTCGTCGACGGCACGCTGGTCGCCGAACGTCTTGACGAGGTGCTCCGCCTCGATGGCCGGGGCGCTCATGGAGTCCACCTGTCGACGGTAGGTCGTCCCGATGGGTCTGCGCCAGCCCATTTCTTCCTCGCAGCCCACGCCGCATCGCGTCGTGCTGAGCGCGGCACGTCAGCCCTGCCCGGTGAGGCCGAACGGGTGGCCGGCCGGGTCGAGGCGGACCTTGAAGGTCCTCGCCTTCGACGGCTGGTGGTCGTGGACCGTGGCACCGGCGGCGAGGACTGCTGGCTCGGCCGTCCCACGGAGGACGTCGGTGTCGAACGTGGCGAGGGCCAGCGCGTCGGGGCAGTCCCGGACGACGAGGTCGAGCTTGGGCCTGGGCGCCGATCCTGACGTCCGGTCGGGCGTCGGGTCTGGGGTCGAGTCTGAGGTCGAGTCTGAGGTCGAGTCAGCCATCCTCCGATGCTAGGACCCACCACCGACAACGCGACCCACGACGGAGCGGGCGAGGGCCCGCGCGACCTCTGGGTGGCTGGCGCGCAGCAGCCCCACGGCAAACAGGAGGTATGCCGCGTCGGTGACCACCGAGGCATTGCGCGGCACCTTCCAGCCCCCGGCGTGGTCGGCGGCCACGGCTCCCAGCACGTGGGCCCGCCCGGGCTCGTCGGCGTGCCGTAGCACCCCGCCCGACCCCACGACGACCGCCACGTCGGCGAGCGGCCGCGGACTCACTCCAGGACCCGACGGTCGCGCGTGGCGGCGGACCGCGACGAGGGCGGCAGCACGAGCCAGGGCGAGGTCGTGGCCGCGCTCGGTCGCATCGACGGGTAGGTGGGGCGGGTCGGCAGCGACCAGGGCGGCATACGCGTCGAGACCTGCGGGGACGTCCAGGTGCTCGCGCCTCGCCGCCTCGACGACCCCGACGGCGTTCCACCGCATGCCGAGGTCGGCCTCGACGGTGCGCGACTGCCACAGGGGCGCCACGACGTCCTTGGCGAGCTTGGCGTCCTCCCCCTGGGGCCGCAACGCGGAGTACACATCGGTCGTCGCGCCGCCGACGTCGACGACGAGCACGTCGCCATCGAGCTGGTCGGCCAGGACCTCGACCCCGTCGAGCACCGCGTCGGGGGTGGGCGCCTGCACCATGGCCGCGAACCCCGGCCCTCGCGACAGCCCCTTGCCGCCGATGACGTGCTCGAGGAAGGCGGCCCGGATCGCGGCCCGCGCCGACTCGGGGGCGATGACCCCTATCGAGGGCAGCACGTTGTCGGCGAGGGAGAAGCGCCGACCGGTCGACGTCAGCGCCTCGGCGACCTCCGCCTGGGCCTCCCGGTTGCCAGCGACGACCACGGGCGCGCCGAAGCGGGCGCGCGCCATACGGGCAGCGTTGTGCAGCAACACTTCTGCGTTACCGCCATCGGTGCCTCCGACGAGGAGGACGAGGTCGGGTCGAGCGGCACGCAGCCCCGCGAGGTCGCCACCGGACATGGGCCCGGCGACGAGGTGGGCCACGCGTGCGCCGGCGCTGAGACCCACGCGGTAGCCCGCCTGCGCGGTCACCTCGCGCTCGTACCCCACCACCGCGAGCCGCAGGCCGCCGCCGGCGCTGGAGCAGGCGAGCACCTCGTCGACCTCGCCGTGCGCAGAAAGCCGCTGGCGCAGCAGGCGGTAGCCATCAAGGACGTCGGTGCCGATCGTCGTCGGCGTCGCGGCGGTGGCGACCAGCTCACCCGAGGAGTCGACGAGCGCGGCCTTGGTGAACGTCGAGCCGAAGTCGACGCAGAGCAGCCGGGCCACGGGGTCGCCGGTCGCTCAGCCGAGCCGGTCGAGGGCCTGCTTGAGGTCCTCGATGAGGTCCTCGACGTCCTCGATGCCGGTGGACAGGCGGATCAGGTCGGCAGGCACCTCGAGCTCTGTGCCCACTACCGAGGCGTGCGTCATCCGGGCCGGGTGCTCGATGAGCGACTCGACACCGCCGAGGGACTCTCCCAGGGTCCAGACCTGGGTCTCGCCGCAGACCTTGACCGCGACGTCCTCGCCGCCGCGCACCTGGAACGAGATCATCCCGCCGAACCGCTTCATCTGGCGGGCGGCGACCTCGTGACCGGGGTGGCTCTCGAGGCCGGGGTAGTGCACGGCGCTCACGGCCGGGTGGCCGAGCAGGAACTCGACGACTCGCTCGGCGTTGTCACTGTGGCGCTCCATGCGCAGCGCCAAGGTCTTGAGGCCCCGAAGCACCAGCCATGCATCGAAGGGGCCGGCCACGGCTCCGAGCGAGTTCTGGTGGAACGCGACACGATCCACTGCGTCCTCATAGCCCGGGACGGTGATCCCCCGGCCGACGACGACCGCACCACCGACGACGTCGGAGTGGCCGCCGCAGTACTTGGTGGTCGAGTGGGTGACGATGTCGGCACCGAGTGACAGCGGCTGCTGGAGGTAGGGCGAGGCGAAGGTGTTGTCGACGACGAGCAGCGCGCCGGCATCGTGGGCGACCTCCGCGAGGGCCGCGATGTCGGCGATGCCGAGCAGCGGGTTGGTGGGCGTCTCGACCCAGACCACCTTGGTCTGGCCGGGGCGGATCGCGGCGCGGACGGCCTCGACGTCACCCATCGGCGCGATGGTGTGCTCGACCCCCCACGGGACGAGGACCTTGTTGAAGAGGCGGTAGGTGCCGCCGTAGGCGTCGCTCGGCACGACGACGTGGTCGCCCGGCGTGAGCAACGCCCGCAGCACGGTGTCCTGGCCGGCCAGGCCGGAGGCGAAGGCGAACCCGCGCTCGCCGCCCTCGAGGGCGGCGAAGCACTCCTCGAGCGCGGTGCGGGTGGGGTTGGCCGAGCGGCTGTACTCGTACCCTCCGCGGAACCCGCCGATGCCGTCCTGCTTGTAGGTCGAGACCTGGTAGATCGCCGGCACGACGGCCCCGGTCGTGGGGTCCGGCGCCTGGCCTGCATGGATGGCACGAGTGTTGAATCCAGCGTTGTCATCGGGTTGCTGGAGGTTCGCGGAGGTCATGGCGCCAAGGCTATCCCCCGGTCACACGACCCCCCTGCTGCCCAGCCTCTGCCCTCAAACGTGCACAGCCTCCAACATGGCCGGTGAGGACGTGCGGTTCACGCGTGACTCGGCCGGCGGCATACAGGACCTGGCTTCAACTGCACGTTTGACCGCCACGGCTAGACCATCCTCGTTAGCGATCAGACGAGTCGTGGCAGCCACGAGGGTTGAACGCACCCATGCCGCCTGGAACATCACCTGCTCCCAGGCGAACCGAAGCACGGTCCAGCCGTCGGCGACCAGGTTGTTGTACCGCGCGCAGTCGATCACCAGAGCCTTCCGCGAACCGTGATGCTCGAAGCTGTCCGCCTCCACCACCAGCTTCAACCGTTCGTCGACCAGATCGGGCCTCACCACCCGGCGACCGGGGATGTGGATCTCAACCTGAGGCACGAGATGGAGCCCCTGCACGTCCAGCCCAATCGCCCTGAGCACAGATTCAAAGGGGTTGTCGGAGCGGGCGTCGGCAGCCTCGAGGACCCGCAGCATCTCCTGCCGCCGGTGGCCCCTGACACCTTCCCCGGCACCGATCAGCTCGGCCTGACTGAGCGCCCTGTGCCGCAGGGCGGAGTCGGCGATCGCCAGCCCCTCGTCGAACGGAAGCCATCTGGCACAGTCCAGCACCGTCTGGATCGGTGAGGTCACCAAACCGGATCGGACCCGACCGGGAGCCAAGGGTCGCCAGAACACGTCGACCTCAGCTTCCAGGTTCGCCGACACCTTGCGATTTCGAGGCACCGTGACCGTGGGTCGAGTCGGCACAGCCTTCATCTCCCAGCCCCAGTGGGCGGCAGCGCTGGTGTGCGACAGGACAGCACTGAGGCGGTTCGCGGTCCGCATCCCGACCTCGGCCGTCGGCAGCGCGTACCTCCCACGCGAGTCCCTCACGATGACCTGCCGCTGTACCGCCTTCGTGACCGCATGGCGCGAGGTGAGCCGGATCAGCTCACCCGAATCGGCGATCCCGCCCCATCGCGTGATCGTCCTGACGACGATCTCGCTGGACTTCATGACGCAAGAGTGGCGCTTTGGGCAGATCGGTGCGATTGGTTGTGCACAGGCGGCGAATCCCGCAGGCTGCGAATCCACGTCTGCCAAACGTGCATGAGGTGGGCAGTGTCGCCGGCGAAGTCGTGCCCTCGTGCTGAGGCGCACTTCGATCGCCGGGTTCCTGCACGTTCGACGGCAGAACCTCAGTGGTCGGCGACGGGTCCGCCGACGGTCAGCCTGGGCAGGAAGACGTGCACGATCGGTCCGATGGTAAGGACGAACAACACCGTCCCCACGTTGAGGTTGCCGCCCAGCAGGTAGCCGATGACCACGACCGACACCTCGATGCCGGTGCGGATCCAGCCGACCGGCCGGCGGGTCAGCCGCACCAGCCCCGTCATCAGCCCGTCGCGCGGACCGGGCCCGAGTCGCGCCCCGATGTACGCCGCGGTGGCGAGGCCGTTGATGACGATCCCCAGCAAGAGCAGGGCAACTCGCCACCCAAGGGAGGTCGGCACCGGAACCCACCGCAGGAAGAGGTCCAGGCTCGCGCCGATGACGACGACGTTGCTGACGGTTCCCAGACCGGGCTTCTCTCGCATGGGAATCCACAGGAGCAGGACCAAGGCGCCGACGATGATCGACCACTGCCCGATGCTGAGCCCGAGGTGTTTGGTCAGGCCTTGGTGCAGGACGTCCCAGGACATGACCCCGAGCCGGGCCTGGACGATCAGGGCCTCTCCGAGCGCGAAGGTGACCAGTCCGACATACAGCTGAAAGAGCCGTCTGGGCAGACGGCGACGCACGAGGTCAGGCACCCGTGGGGGGTGCCAGTGGCGGACAGCCGCAGGAGGAGCGGATGACGACCTGCGACGGGAGCACCTGGGGTCTTCCCAAGGGCAGCCCGCCACCGATCCGGGCATTGAGCTGGGCTGCGGCGAACCGACCGAGCTCACGAATCGGCTGGCGAACCGTGGTCAGGCCCGGGGCGATGTATCGGGCCGCCGACGTGTCATCCCAGCCCACGACAGCCAGGTCGTCGGGCACCCGAACTCCGTTGTCCTGCAGCCGCTTGATGACGGCCAGTGCGAGCTCGTCATTGCCGCAGACCAGTCCGTCGAGCTTGACGCGTCGCCGCAGGATCTCCTCCGCGACCTGGATACCGGCCCCCTCGATCAGAGGCACACGCAACGGGGGACGACGGATCGGCACCTCCGCCGCCGCATGCGCAGTGCGGAATCCCGAGTAGCGCTCAGCCACGTCGGGCGAGGTGTCGGGATCGCCGACAAATACCAGGTGAGATCGGCCGTGCTCGAAGAGATGAGCCGTGAGCTGCGTGGCGCTCTCGAGGTTCTCGGCCTGAACAGAGTCGCATCCGGCAACGTCGTGCCGAGTGAGCAGCACCACCGGCATCGACCGGGACAAGGAGTGGGCAACCGAGTCGGGCACGGTGTTGGCGCCGATGATGATGCCGTCGACGCGCTTGGCCAGGTCACGAACTGCCTCGGCGGCATCGACCTGACGCCCGGTCACGACGAGGACGACGCTCTGCCCCAGATCTGCGGCCGCGGACTGATGGCCGGTGACGAGCTCGGAGTAGTAGGGGCCGGTGAGCTCGGCGAGCACCAGTCCGTGCGCCTCGTGCCGGGTAACCACGGCGGCACGGGGCCGGTCGGGCGGTAGGTAGTGCAGCTCACGCACGGCGGCGATCACCTTCGCGCGAGTCGTATCCGAGGCCGAGGCGCTGCCCTGCAGCACGCGAGAGACCGTGGCCGTTGACACTCCCGCCTTGCGCGCGACGGAGTGGATCGTCACTGATACCACGGCCTCGCCATCCTGCTTCATGTCTGCCTTCCGGACTGCCCGAGCCCCTGTTACGGCTCGGTGACGCCGTAGTCCGATCCTTACAGACGACGAACGGATCACCCACAGGGCACACCGACAGGCCCGCGATCGGTCATCTTGTGTGAGACTTGATTGATGTTTGGATCTGCGAAACGAACACTGACGACCGCCGACGACGCCCTGCCGGGGCGCAGCACGCCCCTGCCGGACATACCCGACAAGCACGTCGTGCTGGGCACGTCAATGCACGGTCCCTTGCCAGCCGGCACCGAGGTCCTGTACATCGCGATGGGTTGCTTCTGGGGTGCCGAACGCATTTTCTGGAAGCTGCCCGGGGTGGTCACCACGGCGGTCGGATACATGGGCGGTTACACCCCCAACGCGACCTACGAGGAGGTGTGCAGCGGCCACACCGGGCACGCCGAGGCGGTCCTCATCGCGTATGACCCCTCGCTCACCTCACCAGAGCTGTTGCTCAAGGAGTTCTGGGAGAACCATGACCCGACACAGGGTTTCCGCCAGGGAAACGACCGGGGCACGCAGTACCGCAGCGCGATCTACTGGACGACCCCCGAGCAGGAGTCCGCGGCACAGGCCACGCGTGATGCGTTCCAGATCGTGTTGCAGCGCAACCGTTTTGGTGACATCACCACGGGGATCGAGTCCGCCGAGGCGGCGGGTCCCTTCTACTACGCCGAGGGCTTCCACCAGCAGTACCTCGACAAGAACCCTGGCGGCTACTGCAACCACGGGCCCAACGGCATGACCTGTCCGATCGGGTTGGTGCGCCAGGACGAGGCGCCAGCCCAGACGGACGTCCTCCCGCCACACTGAGGCCGGACGCCAGTTCGGAGCCACCACGGCCCGCAGAACGACAGTATCGACGCACTGGCAGGCTGTCCCAGATGGACGACGCCTTCGACTTCCAGGCTCTGCGACGCTTCCCCGACCTCGAGGCCGACAACCTGGTGGCTGTCGACGCGACCGACCGGCTCATCCTGGCCGAGGCCGGCGAGGCCATCGAGGCAACAGGGGCCAGTCACGTCGTCGTCATCGGGGACCGGTATGGCGCCATGACGCTAGGCGCCATTGCCCTTCATGGGGCAGAGGACGTTCGAGTGCATCAGGACCCCATCACCAGCGAGCAAGCCTTGGCGCACAATGCGATTCGAGCTGGGCGTAAAGATGGGTACCGGCAGCTCCCGCTCACCCCTGAGCTGTTCGCCGGAGCCACCGTCGTCCTGGGGCAGCTGCCGAAGAGCCTCGACGCGCTCCGAGAGATCGCCCAGCTCGTCGCGACCAGCTCCGATCCGAGCGTGCGGCTGTTCTTCGGCGGGAGGGTCAAGCACATGTCCCTCACCATGAACGATGTCCTGGCCGACTCTTTCGCCGAAGTGCACGCGTCGCTGGCTGTTCAGAAGTCCCGGGTCCTGACGGCCCGGCAGCCCCGGCTCGACGCCGCGGTGTCAACCTTCCCGATGCGAGCCCACGACCCGAACCTCGATCTGTGGATCTGCGCCCATGGTGCCGTCTTCGCTGGCACCAGGGTCGACCTCGGCACCCGGTTGCTGCTGGGCTTCGTCGAGCGGATGCACCCGGCTGCCACCAGCGCCGTCGACCTGGGCTGCGGCACCGGCGCCATCGCCGCGGCGCTGGCCCGCGCTCGGCCTGAGCTGAGCCTGCTCGCGACCGACCAGTCGGCGGCGGCCATCTCATCGACCGCCGCCACCCTGGCCGCCAACGGACTGGGCGAGCACATACGGATTCTTCGCGACGACGCGATGTCGAGCCTGCCCGACGCCAGCGTGGACCTGATCCTGTGCAACCCGCCGTTTCACCTCGGCACCTCAGTACATGCCGGGGCCGCACTCAAGCTGTTCGACGCCGCTGGTCGGGTGTTGGGACCAGGTGGCGAGTTGTGGACGGTGTTCAACTCTCATCTCGCCTACACCCGAGCGCTGAACCGCGCGGTCGGGCCGACGCGGGTTGTTGGCAGCAACGCGAAGTTCTCCGTCACCGCGTCGACGCGGCGCTAGCCGGAGGTACGGATGCGGGCAGCCGCGGCAGCCACCCCGAGGATCTCCATCAGCCCCGGTTGGGTGGAGGGATTGAAGGCGACCTCCCAGCGGTAGCCGTCCGGGTCGGCGAAGTATCCCGTCACCCCGCCCCACTCCCGCGTCGTCGTCGGCGTGACCAACGTTGCACCGGCGGCGACCGCAGCGTTGAGAACCCGGGTCACCGACTCGACGTCAGGAACCATGTGTGCCAGCGAGATCGGCGCGGGTTGGTCACCGGCATACACACCGCCGGTCTCAGCAGAAAGAGCGTCGCGGCTCCACAGTCCCAGCAGGAGGCCCGGGCCCACCTTGATGAAGCAGACGTCCGCCTCGACCTCGAATGCCGGCGCCCAGCCAAGGCCTTCAACATAGAACCGGCGAGCGACTGCGAGGTCGCGCACGCCGAGGGTCAACATGCTGATCGAGGCATCCATGACGTCACGCTCTCACGGGCTGGTCGGTCAGTCGACGAGGAAGCCCAACAGGTCGGCCCGGGTCAGCACACCAACTGGCTTGCCGTCGCTGATGACCAGAACAGCGTCCTCGGTCTCCAGGATGTGGCGAGCAGCCGAAACCGGCTCACCCGCTCCGACCAACGGCAACGTCGGACTCATGTGCTTCCCGACCGGGTCCGCGAGGCGTGCCGTACCAGCGAACAGTGCTGCCAGCAAAGCACGTTCACTGACAGAGCCAGTCACTTCACCGAGTACGACCGGAGGCTCGGCGTTGACCACGGGCATCTGCGAGACGCCGTACTCGCGCAGGATCTCGATGGCGTCGCGCACAGTCTCGGTGGGGTGCGTGTGCACCAGGGCCGGCAGGTCGCCGGTCTTGGCCGTGAGCACTTCGGCAAGGGTGCGCTCGCCCTCCTCGTGGATGAAGCCGTAGGACGCCATCCAGCTGTCGTCGAAGATCTTGGACAGGTAACCGCGGCCGCCATCGGGCAACAGCACCACGACAACGGCATCCGCCGGCAGGTCTCGTGCCGTGCGCAGGGCGGCGACGACCGCCATACCGCAGGAACCGCCGACGAGCAGACCCTCCTCGCGTGCCAACCGCCTTGTCATCGCAAAGGACTCGGCATCCGATACCGCGATGACCTGGTCCACGAGGGTCGGGTCGTAGGCGCGCGGCCACATGTCCTCACCCACGCCCTCGACGAGGTACGGACGC
>JBKJLP010000177.1:0-2522 GCA_046596735.1 Mycobacteriales bacterium
GCGACTGAGCCAGGTGGCGTACGACAACGACGGAGTGCTGCGTTATCCGTCAGCGCATGAGCAGGCGCCGCCGGACGCCTATGTCAGTTATCTGGAGCGAGCCCGCGCACTGCTCGACGCCCGGCCGGCTACGCCGGAGTGGAACGACGACGAGCCGACCGGCCTGTCCCCTGACTTTGAACAACTGCGCTGGTTCCCGCTACCAAAGGCCTGCCTGCATAGGCCGTGACCACCAGCGGAGGGCGCACCTCAGCGACAGGGCTGGTTGCGTACGACGTGGATCCCTCCGCACGCAGGTAGCCCCGCCTGGGCCGTCTCCGCCGGGATCAACGGCAACACGAGCGACGAGCCTGTCACCCCACCGGTGTGGATCGTGTTCTGCGCGGGCACTGGCAGGGCGGTGAAACCCCACAGGTCGGCCTGCACGTGCGGTGCCGCCACCGTGATCCGGATCTTGGACCCGGCGCGGAAAACGTGCCCGAAGGGGAAGACCTCAACCCGCAGTGCGCTCGGCACCGACGGCACCAGCGGCCGGACATCGCCGACCTGGTGCGTCTGGAACGGCCGGGTCGGCGTAGAGCGCACCGGATCGAGCGCGGCGTGGCTTGCCCGCAGCCAGCCCTGCTGAACGAACAGCTCCTTGCCGTCGGGGCGCACCTCGGTCAGGGTGACCTCGAGGTCGGTGTCAGGTGCCGTTGAGGACAACTGCAGATCAAGACTGGCGGAGCCGAGCACGACCTTGTCGGCCGCCAGGGCCTCCGTGGTGAAGGAAGCACTTGTGCCCGCCGGTGGGCGGTCGTTCCACGTCGCCGGCGGCTCCTCAGCAATGGAGTAGCCGCCCCTCTCCTGCGAGCCAACCTCGGGGGCGTAGGCGTAACTGACACTGCCCACTGCGGCCGGCCGCTCCGGCACCAGCCGCCCGTCCGCGGTCGCCCACAAGCGGTCCGGAGTCATCGCCGACGGCGGCCACGTGTCGTAACTGCTGGTCCACGCCGCCTTGCGTGCAGCGTCGACTTCCCAGTTGATAGTCACCCGGGGCTCGGCCTCGTAGCGAGCGAGCGCTTCCGCGAAGGTCTCCGGACGCGTCGTGGTCTCGGTGGACTCGGTGGTCTTTTTCGGGTGCTCCTTGCCGTTCGGCTTCACCAGCGGACTGGTCACCGTGTTCGTCTCGCTGACCGTGCGCTGCTCACCATCGGGGATAACTCCGCGCAGGTGATAGTCGAGGAAGCGCACGATGTGCCCGAAGACATCGGGCCCGTAGTACTCCCCGTGGTCGCCGTTAGTACCGACGAAGCGCCACGGAAGCCCCGGCCGCACGTTCTCCAAGATGTGCGTGGCGCGCGAGCCAACCTGCTCGTCCTGCCAAGCTTCTACGAGCATCATCGGCGTCTCGATCTCCTGGGCGAACCAGTAGGGAGATCGGGTGCGGAAGAACTCGCTGTCGAAGTTGTTCTGGGGCTGCAGCGCTTGCACGAAAGGGTTGAACGGGGGGTTCAGCGCATGTTGCGCTTGGTTGGCCAGGCAGCGCTGGTCCGCTTCGCCGTTGACGACGGCCTCCGGCCCGGCGACATATCCCTCGTACGCGCGCTGCGCGGACCAGCCACCGGCGAAGGTGACGTTCTGAATTCCACCCGGGTAGGGCACATCGCGATAGAGGTCGGCGAAGACGTTGCCCGGCACGATCGCCGCGAGGTGGTCGGCCAGCACGCCATCGATCCAGGCTTGCGTGCGCGGGGCGTCGCCGGCGATCGCCCGCGCTCCGGCGACGAACAACTGTGTGATTCCGGGGTAGCTCTTACCGACCATCGCGAAGCGGCCGTTGGACCAGGATTGTTTCGCCAACCAGTCGATCGCCTCGACCCCGTCGATGGACTGCCGCGGCTCGAAGTAGTCGAACTTTCCGCTGCTACAGGCACTGCCGCGGATATTCATTCCCACCACCGCGTAGCCCAGCGCGATAAAGCGGTCGTCCAGCCCGTCGTACACATTGAGTGCTGGCACATAGCCGGAGTAGTCGATGACGGTCGGGTAGGGACCCGGGCCGAAGGTCGCCGCGTCGGGCAGCATCACCTTGTAGTGCAGCTCGGCGGCGTCCAGCGTGCCGATCGCGACCGGGATGTAACCCGTCGCATAAGTCGGCGGGTCGGCCTGCGCCGAGCCGAGGAACGGCACCAGGGCAGCGAGCAGAGCGAGGACCAGGACCACAGCGCGGCGTCTCATGCTGCTGTGTTCTACGCGACGGCCGCCTGGTCCTTCCCGCTGCGGTCCGAACCTCACGCACGCGCGCTGTGATCGCTCACAAGCCCACGTCCGCGGCCGGGTTCATGTTCGGGGGCGGTGCGGTCCAAGGTCCAACACCTCTGAGACTCCGCGCCGCGGAGTCGCCCGGGCCGGGTCGCCGTAGCCGAGGCGGATCGCTACCTGGGCGGCCGGTAGGTCACTCAGCCGAGCCACGGCGGAGCGCAGTGCCGGAACGTGCAGGCCGGCGTTGAGGTAAGACGCGACCAAGCCGCTGGCGGTCG
>JBKJLP010000027.1:0-2785 GCA_046596735.1 Mycobacteriales bacterium
ACGATGTGCTTTCCTCGGGCGGCAAGCAGCGACAGGACTGTGATGGTGTCGATCCCGCGGCTCATGAGGCCAGCGACGCCGTCTCTCGGCTCCAGCAGTGGCGTCAGGCCAGTCACCGAGCGGACCTCGGTGACGCGCTCCACCGGCAGTGCGTAGTCGGCTTCGGGCGTTCTCATCCGGACGACCGTCCTCATCGCTCCACCGTCTTCAGCTCGAGCAGTCGGATGAGCTCGTCGAGGTGGTACCCCTCGAGCATCGCCTCGACGATCGCGGCATCGCTGCGATCGAGCGAGGCGCGTGCGGCCGTGAACGCGCGCCTGGCAGCGGCGTCGTCACCCGACGCTTCGAGCGCGAGGCCAAGGTTGAGGTGGGCTATTGGATGATCGACGTCGAGGAACGCCGCCTTGCGGAACGCGGCGACCGCTGCCTGATGGTCACCAGCGTCAAGGGCCGTCTCGCCGATCGCGAGCAGCTCGACGGAGCTTGCGGGCGCAGGCGTGACCGACGGAGCCCGCACAACGGCCGGCCGCGGCTGAGACCTCGGCGGTGCTGCGCGTCGAGATCCCTCAGGTCGAGATGCCTTGGGAGGTGGGCCGCCCGTTCGGTACACGAACGCCTCGCCGAGTCGGATGAGGTGGAAGCGGTCGCTGACCTGGAAGAGGGACTCGCTGTAGCCGAGGAAGAGGTGGCTGGTGGCGTCGAGACGGGCTGCGAGACGATCAATGAACGCCGCAGCGTCGTCATGCCCGAAGTAGATCAGCGCGTTGCGGCAGAACACGACCTGGCATTCGCCGAGGTCGAACGGCGGCGGTTCGGCGGCCAGGTTGTGCCGGATCGCGAACACCCGCTCCCGCAGCTCCGGGATGATCTCCCACTGATTTCGCTCGCCGACAACCTGCGTGAGGAACCGGGCCCGACGCCCGGGTGACAGTCCGCTGATCTCCGAGTCGCCGTAGCGGGCGGCGGTGACCCTCGCCAGAGCCTTGGTGGAGATGTCACTCGCAAGTACGCGCCACCTGGTGATGCCGCCCTCGACCAGCGTCATGGCGAGCGAGTAGGCCTCCTGACCGTTGGCGCAGCCGGCGCTCCAGATCAGCACCGGCGCGTCGAGCGAGCGAAGGCCGGGGAGCACGTGCTCGCTCAGGGCCGCGAACTGGCTGGGATCCCGAAAGAACGACGTCTCTTGAACAGTGACCCGGTTGACCAGCTCCTGCAGCGCCTCCGGATCGGAATCGAGCCTGGCGACGTAGGCGTTGAGGTCGATGCCCCTGGCCGCTGCTTCGTCCCTCACAGCTCCTGTCAGACGGCTGCGGTTGGTCGGGTCGAGACGCATGCCGACGTCCCGCGCCAGCAGGCGGGCGGCGACGTCGAAGGCGTGGTCCGTCACCTACCGACCGCCTTGACGATGGCATCCGCGATGCGCTCGAGCGGCAGCACGGACTCCGCAGCACCCAGCAGGTGCGCGGCCCGAGGCATGCCGAACACCACCGAGGTGGTCTCGTCCTGCACAATCGTCGACGCGCCGCTGCGGCGCAGGGTGAGGAGCCCCGACGCTCCGTCGTCCCCCATGCCGGTGAGCACGACGGCAACCGTCGCTCGTCCTCGCCGTTCGAGGGACGCGAAGAGCGCGTCGGCTGACGGCCGGTGCAGGGTCTGAGGCTCAGGATCGAGCACCACGGTGTCGTCGGCTCCGACCTTCAGGTGCACCTCGCCGGGCGCGATGAGCACGACCCCACGGCGGATTGGCTCACCATGGCGGGCAAGTTCGACCGGCAGTGACGAGACCCGCTTCATCCAGGCCACCAGCCCATCGACGAAGTCCGGGTGAAGGTGCTGGACCACGAGCACGGCCGCCTGGAGCTGGCCGAGCCCGGCGAGGACGACCGCGAGGGCGGCCGGCCCGCCCGTCGACGCGGCAATTGCGACTACCGGGGTGCCAGTGCCGGCGGTCGCCGCCGCGTACGGCACCGTGTGGCCTCCTCGACGCTGGCGTAGCACGGTGACGCCTCGGAGGATCCGCACTCGCTCCCGCACCGTCTGCTCGGCCGGGGCGTCCCACGTGCGGGGCTTCGGCAGGATGTCGACGGCGCCGGCCATGAGGGCATCAACCGCGCGCGCTGACTCGCGCCCGTCGATCGTTCCTGACAGCACGAGGATCGGCGTGGGCGTCAACGCCATGATCTGCTCGATCGCGTGCTGCCCGCCCCCGCCGGGGATTTGAAGGTCGAGCGTGATCACATCGGGCGCGAGGGAGGCTGCGAGGTTGATCGCCTCCACCGCACCTTCGGCTTGGCCGACGACGGTGATGTCACCGTCGGCCTCGAGCGTGCGCACGAGGTGCGCGCGCTGCACACGTGAGTCCTCCACCACTAGGACTCGGATCATCGGCCGAGCAGCCGTTCGACGGCGGACAGCAGGGAGGACTCGTCGAAGGAGCTCTTGACGATGTATCCGTCGGCGCCCGCCTCGAGCCCCTGCTGGCGGTTCTCGCTGCTGGCCAACGAGGTAAGGATCAGGACTGGGACGTTGCCGCGTGTGGGAAGCGCCCGGATGGCCCTCGTGAGCGCGAAGCCATCCATGTTTGGCATCTCGACGTCGGTGAGGACGAGGTCGGCTGGTGCCTCGGCAAGCCGGGCCAACGCTTCGATTCCGTCGCCGGCGGTGCGAACCTCGTACCCCGCGCGCTCGAGGATTGATCGCTGGAGCTCGCGCACCGTGCGGGCGTCGTCGACGACCAGCAGGGTGCCGCGGTGAGCCCCGGGGGCCTGAACCTGGTCGTCGTCCT
>JBKJLP010000386.1:0-8933 GCA_046596735.1 Mycobacteriales bacterium
TCGCCTCCACCACGACGTACGTCCTCGCCGTTGCGCCAAGCGGCGTACTCGTCCGGGAAGCGCTCGCATGCCTCGTCACCCGTGAGCCCCTGCCAGGCACCCAGCCCGATCTCGCGCAGCCGGACATCCGCAACCGGGGTCAGGCCGAGCGCCAGACCCAGCGGCGCGGCCGTGTCGGCAGCTCGAGCCAGGTCGCTCGTGACTACGGCGTACGGCCGAGCCTCGACCAGCGCTGCGGCGACCGCCTCAGCTTGGGCGCGACCGACGTCGTCGAGCCCGATGTCGAGCTGACCCTGGATCCGCCCGGTCGCGTTGTGCGCGGTACGTCCGTGCCGGAGCAGGACGACCCGCCGCGGGACGCTCAGGAGCGCGCCCCGGCGGCCCGCTCGCCCGCGCGCTCGCGGTCGGCGTCGACGAACGGGATAACGGGACAGTCCTTCCACAGTCGCTCGAGGGCGTAGTAGACCCGCTCCTCCTCGTGCTGCACGTGGACGACGATGTCGGCGAAGTCGAGCAGGACCCAACGGGCCTCCTGCGTACCCTCCCGGCGAAGCGGCTTGGCACCGAGCTCGCGCAGCGCGTCTTCGATGGCGTCGACGACCGCCTTGACCTGGCGGTCGCTCGGGGCGGAGGCGACCAGGAAGACGTCAGTGATCACGAGCTGCTCGCTCACGTCGAGCAGCAGGATGTCGTGGGCGAGCTTGTCAGCAGCTGCCTGGGCAGCGGCCAGGGCCAGCTCGATGGCGCGCTCGGAGGCGGACACGTCTCTTCTCTCGGTCGTCGATGGGTCCCCCTCAGGTTACGCGGGTGCGCGCGCCGCTCAGGAAGCGCGGAAGTCGCCACCGACCACGACGATCGCGTCGGCAATGCTGCCGAGGTCCGCCGTCTGCACCGCATCCGCCGGAAGCCCCAACGCCTTCGCCAGCCGGGCGCCCAGCGCCTGCGCCTCGGCACTGGAGTCCTTGACGAGCACCCGGGACCGAGCGACGCCGAACGTCGCGTTGTTCCGCGAGCCGACGAACACGAACCCAGCTGGCACGAGCTTGGCCCGCACTTTCTCGCCGAGCCCGGGGGTTCCTACGCCGTTGAGGACCAGCACCCGGTTGCCGGTAGCCCGCACTCCCGGCGGCACCGACTGCGCCAGCAACCGGTCGACGAGCGACTGCGTCGCCGGCGCGTCCAGCCGGAACGAGGTCACGCCGTCGCCGGGGTCGATCGGGATCACCGGCAGGGTGTCGTACTGCACCTGGTCGTTCTTGGTGTCGCCGGCGAGCCCAACGAGGAACGCCGCGAGCTGCGGCGCCGGGAGGCTGCTGTCCGAGCGGTTGCCCAGCCGCGACAGGGTGTCGGTCACCTGGCCGGTTGCGGTCGGCAGGGCTGCGAGCAGCCCGTCGATGACCTCCTGCAGTCGGGCCAACCGGGACTGCTCCTGCTCGCCGGTCGCCAGGTAGCGCAAGAACTGCGTGGCGTTCGCGCCGTCAAGCACCTGGCCACCGGGGCTGAGGACGACCGTCTGGCCAGCGATCACCGGCACGTCGACATCAACCCGTACGCCGCCGAGCTTGTCGATGAGCGCGGCGAGCGTCGGGATGTTGATGACCCAGCCCGCGTCGACCGTGACGCCCATCAGATCGGCCAGCGCCGACCGCGACCGCTCTGACGGCACGCTGCGCAGCGCCCGGCCGAGCTGGAGTGTGCCGGTGCCGGGCACGGTCACGATGACCTGCGGGGGTACGAGGACTACGGCGCCGCTTCGACTGGCCGGATCGTGCGCCATCAGCGCGCTCCCGACTGCCGCGCCGCTCTCGCCCTGAACCTGGAAGAACAGCGTCGACTGGGTGCGGGTCTGCGGGGGGAGCGTCGCCCGCGCCGGGGTGTCCCGTCGGCTCAGCGCAACGGTCGCCACGGCCAGCACGATGACAGCGATCGCGAGCAGCAGAGCGAGCAGTCTGCGCTGCTTGCTCCGCTTCGCTTGGCGCTGCGCGACGCGGGAACCCGTACGTGGCATGACGTCGTCGGTCACCGGTAGAGCCGCCGCTTGTTGATGTACTGCACGACGCCGTCGGGGACGAGGTACCAGACCGGCTTGCCCTCACGCACTCGCGCGCGACAGTCGCTCGAGGAGATCGCCAGCGCCGGAATGTCGACCAGCGTCACGGCACCGCCGGGAAATCCGGAGACGTCGACCGGGTCGTAACCCGGCCGGCTGACGCCGACGAAGTGCGCCAGCCCGAACAGCTCGTCGACCTTGACCCAGCCCAGGATCTGCGCGAGCGCGTCGGCACCGGTGATGAAGAACAGTTCGCTGTCGTCGCCGTACTCCTCGCGCAAGGCGCGCAGGGTGTCGTACGTAAAGGTCGGCCCGGCCCGATCTATGTCCGTGCGACTGACGGAGAACAACGGGTTGGACGCGGTGGCGACGACCGTCATCAGATAGCGGTCCTCGGCGGCAGTGACCTGCCGATCGGCCTTCTGCCACGGCTGTCCGGTCGGCACGAAGACGACCTCATCGAGCCCGAACTGATCGGCTACCTCACTAGCCGCGGACAGGTGCCCGTGGTGCACGGGATCGAACGTCCCGCCCATCACCCCGATGCGTCTGCCCACAGGCGCGAGCCTAGTTGCGGCTAAACCATCCTGCGCCGCGCCACGCGCCAGGCGGTACGCCCAACGCCGAATGCGATCGCGAGGCAGATCAACACAAGCACGGCGCGACCGCTATGTCTGATGAGGCCCTCAACGCCCGTCACGAACCCGTTCCCGGCGTCCCGAAAAGCCTGCGACAGACCCGACCGCGGTTCGGCGGCCTTGACGACCGGGTCGCCCGCTTCACTGACCGACACCGTCAGCGTCGATAGGTCGCTCTGCGAAGCAAGCAACTTGCGCTGCCCCTCCAGGCGGTCGATCTGTCCCGTGACGCTGTCCACCCGCTGCTGCACGGTGAGGATCTCGCCGATCGTGTTGGCCCTGCTCAGGATGAGCAGGAAGCGCTCACGGGTGGCCTTCAGCGTGCGAAGCTGCGCCTGCGCGTCGGCGTACTGCGCGGTGACATCCTTGCCGCTGGTGCTCGCGGTGCCCACCTTGGCGTCAAGGCCGCGTACGGCAGCGACGAGCTTGTCGAAGCGGTCGACCGGCACCCGGATGGTGACCTCACCTGAGGGGTTGTCGCCGTATTCGCTGGAACTGCTGCCCGCGATGTAGCCACCCTGCGTTGTGGCAGCTCGCTGCACCGCGGTCAGCGTGCTGCTCACCTTCTTGTCACCGACGACGAGCGCGATGCTGCCGGACTTCACGACCCGACTCTCGCCCCCGTCCGGCGCCGGTGCCTCTACCGGCGGTGGTGCGACGAGCGAACCGGACGTTCCCGCCCCTCCGGTTGCCGCGCCTGCACTTCCGCCAGAAGCACCCGTGCTGTCCCGTGCCATGACCGGAGCCGGAGCCGGAGCAAGGCCAGGGAGGCTATTGGCTATGGAGCTCAACGCGGATGGCGGTGCCACCCTGGCCACGTCCTCCTTGCCATAGGTCAACGACCCGTCCACACCGCCAGCGGTCTGGGTGCTGTAGCTCTGCCCGCCGTACTGCGCCACGCCAAACACCACGCCGGCCGCGACCAGCGTGGCGGCCGCGGAGAGCTGCACCCAACGGCGGCGCAACACTCGCGGCCGCGCAGGTTCTGTGGCGATCGCAGCCAAGACCTCGTCCGGTCCGTGCTCCGGAACGACGTACGACGAAGCCGCCTCATCGAGAATGTGCGTCAGCGCCTCATCGTTAAGGGTGGTCATCGCACGGCCTCCAGGACCTCGTCGGTGGTGACCCAGGCAGCAAGCCGCGGGTCCTGTGCCAGTCGCTGGCGGGCGTCGTGCAGGCGGCTCTTGACGGTGCCGGGGCGGCGGTCGATCGCGGTAGCGATCTCCTTCTCCGACAGGCCCGCGTAGAACCGCAGGATCAGCGGGATCCGCAGGTGGTCGGGCAGTTGCGCCATCGCCGCCTCGATCGCGGCTGCGAGCTGGGACTGCTCGGCCCGCAGGTCCGGTTCGGGCGCCCGGTCCGGTAATCCCTCGAGGGCGCCAGCGCCGTCGTCCCGACCGGACCGCGACGTCTTCGTACGCAAACTCGAGAGGCAGGCGTTGACGACCACGCGGTAGAGCCACGCGTGGCGACCTGCATCGGCCGGGATCGCCTCCCGGAAGCGCCACACCCGCAGGAACGCCTCCTGCACCGCGTCTTCGGCGTCCTCAGCGTTGCGCAGCACCAAGCACGCTGTACGAAACGCCTTGGCGTAGTCCTGCCGCAGCCAGTCCTCGAGGTCATCCACGTCCATAGGACGCAGCGCACCACCATTCGGTTCGCGACGCCGTGCGATGGCTAGACCGGAAGGAGGCGCTGGACGAACTCCTCGAGCTGCACGGCGTTGCGCACCTCGACCATCTCGATCGCATCCGCATAGACCCCGGTCGCACTGTCGCCGGAGCCCCAATAGGCGCGCGGCTCGGGGTTGAGCCAGTAGGCGTGCCGCGACCGCTGCACCAGCGAGCGCAGGGTCGCGAGGCCGGTGGCGCGGTAGTTGTTGCGCGCGTCGCCCAGAATCAGCAGTGAGGTCCGCGGGCCAACCGCGTCCGGGTAGTTCTCCGCGAACGTCTCGATGGAGTGGCCGTAGTCGCTGTGCCCGTCGAACCAGACCAAGCTGGCCTCGGTCGACATCCGGGCCAACGCATCAGCGACGTCACCACCGGGGGTGAAGTAGCGAGTCACCTCGTCGCACGTGTCGATGAAGGCGAAGGCGCGCACCTTGGTGAACTGCTCGCGCAGCGCGTACGACAGCATCAGGGTGAAGTGGGCGAAGCCGGCGACCGACCCGCTGACGTCGCACAGCACAACCAGTTCCGGCTTGTGCGGCTTGTGTGGCCGGTGGTGCGTGATGATCGGGACGCCGCCGGTGCCCAGCGAGGCGCGCACCGTACGACGGAAGTCCAGTCGACCACTGCGGCCGAGGCGGCGGCGGGCCGTCAACCGAGTCGCGAGCCGGCGGGCGAGCGGAAAGACCTGCCGGCGCAACTCCGCCATGTCGTCGCGGCTGGCGCGCAGAAAGTCGACCTGCTCGGCGAGCGGCTGGACGGCGTTCTTGCTGACCTGCTCGACACCGCGATCCTCCGCGAGCCGGCGGCGAACCTCCTGCTCGACCATCTCCTGGAACTGCCGGATCCGCTCGCCGATGGTCTGACGGGCGACCCGCTCGGCCAGCCCCCCTCGGTCAGCGCCTGCCAAGAGCGCCTCGAGCAGCGAGGCCATCAGCGTTTCCGGTGAGAGCTGGCGCAGGACGCGGTACGAAAACCAGGACTGGCGGCCGGGCTGGCTGTCGGCACGACCGAGGTCGCTGACCACCTTGCGGGCAAAGCGCCGCAGCTTGTCCTCGTCGCCGTCGAGGAGCAGTTGGCGCAGGATCTCGCGCATCACCGCGGGATCGGCGGGTCCGCCGTCGCCCTCCCCCGGTTCCCCGTCCCCGTCACCGGGCTCACCGAACTCGTCGTGAGAGGCCGCCAGGCTTTCGCCGGTCGCCGCCGGCCACCACAGATCGAACAGCGTGTCGAAGGTGGTGCGATGGGCGGGACGCTTGAGCACGCAGGAGGCGAAGGCCTCGCGCAACTCCTCGCGCTCCATCATGTCGATGACGCCCATGGCGCGAGTCGCGTCGAGCAGTTCGGCCAGCGAGACGTTGATCCCCGCATCGCGCAGGGCATCAAGGAACGCGATCTCCCGGTCGAGCAGCCCGCTGGTCATTAGTTCAGCTTGAGCTGGGTCGCCGCCCGCTCGTGGTCGCTGGCGTGCTTCAGCACGACGCCGAGAGTGTCCTTCATCGCCGCCTCGTCCAGGGTGTCCAGACCGAGGGCGACCAGGGTGCGGGCCCAGTCGATCGACTCCGAAATGGAGGGCGACTTCTTCAGTTCCAACGACCGAAGCGCGCGGACCGTACGCACGAGCTGCTCGGCCAATTTCTCGGCAACCTCCGGCACGCGGGACAGCACGATGGCCTTCTCGCGCTCGGCGTCTGGATAGTCCAGGTGGAGATAGAGACAGCGCCGCTTGAGCGCCTCGGACAGTTCGCGGGTCGCGTTGGAGGTCAGGAACACCAGCGGCCGACGGGTCGCCTTGATGGTGCCCAGCTCGGGGATCGTGATCTGGAAGTCACTGAGCACCTCGAGCAGCAGACCCTCAACCTCGACGTCGGCCTTGTCGGTCTCGTCGATGAGCAGCACCGTCGGTTCGGTACGGCGAATCGCCGTCAGCAGCGGACGGCTGAGGAGGAACTCCTCGGCGAAGACGTCGTCGTGGATCTCGTCCCAGCTGTCGTCGTCCTTGCTGGCCTGGATACGCAGCAGCTGCTTTTTGTAGTTCCACTCGTACAGCGCGCGGGCCTCGTCGAGGCCTTCGTAGCACTGCAGCCGGATGAGTTCGGCGTCGATCGCGGTGGCCACCGACTTGGCGAGCTCGGTCTTGCCGACGCCGGCCGGCCCCTCGATGAGCAACGGCTTGCCGAGGCGGTCAGCCAGGAAGACGGTCGTCGCGATCGCGTCGTCAGTCAGGTAGCCGGCAGCGCCGAGTCGCTCCTTGACGTCGGCGACCGAGGCGAACTGGGGTTGCAGCACGAGCGCTCCTCACGAGGGGGTTACCGAACGCCATTCTGTCCTATCGGCGCTTCTCGTCGTCGGCGGGCGGGTCTAGCGTCCGCAGAACACCACCACGAGGGGACCTCCATGACTGACAAGAGCAGCTACCAGCCCGGCGAGCCGACCTGGTGCGATCTGAGCAGCCCAGACACTGACGCCTCCGCCGCCTTCTACGGCGCACTGCTCGGCTGGACCGCCACCGAGGGGCAGCCGGAGTTCGGCGGCTACCGCACCTTCCAAAAGGACGGCAAGGATGTCGCCGGTCTCGGGCCGATCATGGCGCCCGGGCAGCCACCGTCGTGGACGACCTATTTCGCCGTCGACGACGCGCAGAAGTACGCCGACCTCGCCACCGAGCACGGCGGATCGGTGCTAGCCGCGCCGATGGAGGTGGGCGAGCTCGGCGTCATGACCGTCATCGCCGACCCGACCGGAGCGGTTTTCGGCACGTGGCAGGCCAAGCAGATGACCGGAGCCCAGGTGGTTCACGAGGAGGGGGTCTATAGCTGGACCGAACTCTCCACCCGCGATCAGGGCGTGGCGCAGCCGTTCTACCGCGCCCTGTTTGGCTGGGAGCCGCAGACCAGCCCCGACTACACCGAGTTCCAGCTCGCCGGCACGAGCGTCGCGGGCTGCATGGATATGCCGGCCGAGGTCCCTGCTGAGGTGCCGTCGTACTGGATGCCGTACTTCGTCTCCATCGACCCGGCGGCCCACGCGAAAAAGGCCGCCGAACTCGGCGGCGACGTTGTCGTGCCCTACATGGACTTTGGTGAGGGGGCGTTCTCGATGGTCCGCGACCCGCACGGCGCGACGTTCGGTCTGCTCCGCATGAAGGGCTAATCGCGCGAGCCGCAGCACTGGTCCGTACGGTGAGCCGGTGCCACCACCGAGCGGGATGACTCTGGTCCGGCTGCCGGCTGGGCAAAAGGGACCGTTGCGTGCCGTCGTCCGTCGGATGCTGCTGGCCGGGCTCGTCCTGCTCATCACGGTCCTCGTCGTCTATCTCGACCGCAGCGGTTATCGGGATGCGGTTGACGGCAGCGTCTCGCTGCTCGATGCGCTCTATTACGCGACCGTCACGCTGTCGACCACCGGCTACGGCGACATCATCCCGGCGTCCGATACCGCACGCTTGGTCAACGTCCTGGTCATCACCCCGCTGCGGGTGCTGTTCCTGATCATCTTGGTCGGTACGACCCTCGAGGTGCTCACCGAGCGCACTCGGGAGCAGTTCCGGTTGGCGAAGTGGAGGCACAAGGTGCACGAGCACACGGTGGTCGTCGGCTACGGCACCAAGGGGCGCAGCGCCGTGCGGGCGCTCCTCGCCGACGGTACGGACGTCCACCAGATCGTCGTGATCGACCCCGACCCGGCGCAGGTGACCCAGGCCAACGCTGCTGGGCTCACGGCGATCCACGGCGACGCCACCGCCCGTGAAGTGCTTGAGCTCGCCGAGGTAGCTCGGGCGGGGCGCGTACTGGTTGCCGCCCATCGCGACGACACCGCGGTGCTGGTCACCCTTACGGTCCGCCAGCTCAACCCGACCGCGCCGATCGTGGTGGCCGTGCGTGAGTCCGAGAACGTCCCACTGCTGGAGCAGAGCGGAGCGACCAGTGTGGTCGTCTCGTCCGAGGCAGCCGGACGACTCATCGGCCTGGCCGCCGTGAGCCCGGCCGCGGGTGCCGTCTTCGAGGACCTGCTCATCCCGCACACCGACCTCGAGCTCATCGAGCGCGACCTCTTACCCGGCGAGGCGGGCAACCCGTCCAGCGCGTCCGTAGACCTCGTCGTGGCCGTGCTTCGCGGAAGCAGCATGCACCGCTTCGGGACCGCAGAGGCCAAGGTCCTGCAGCCCGGCGACCGGGTGGTTGTCGTACGGCACTCCGGAATCGTTGGCGCGGATGCGGAGAACGGGGCGTGAGGATCGCCTTCCTGGGCCTGGGCCGGATGGGGGTGGCCATGGCGCAGCACGTCGTCGACGCCGGTCACGAGCTGACGGTGTGGAACCGGACTCCCGGCAAAGCTGACTCGCTGGTCACCGCCGGCGCCCGTGAGGCCCGCTCGGTGGGGGCTGCTGTAGACGCGGCCGAGGCCGTGCTGCTCATGCTCTTCGGACCGGACAGCGTGCGCGAGGTTCTGCCCCAGGTGCTCGACGCGGCGCCGACCGGCGTGCTCGTGATCGACGCAACGACCATCGGTCCGGAGGCCGCGCGCGAGTTTGGCCGGTTGTCCGCCGACCGCGGTGCGCGCTACGTCGACGCGCCG
>JBKJLP010000055.1:0-6364 GCA_046596735.1 Mycobacteriales bacterium
AGGGACATCGGTACGAACAGGGCGAGCAGACGGGCAGCAGGGCGGCGCATGGCGCTCCAGACGTGGAAGGTGATGTTCGTGGCTTTGACCCATTGTGCCGCCTACCCCCGGGGTCAGCGCCAGGGACCGCTGTGTCAGCATCGATCACGTGCCTGACCACGATCTGAACGCTCGCCAGACCGACCCGGTGTTCACGCTGCACGAGGGAGGGAAGATCGAGGTTCTGTCGACCGTGCCGCTGCAATCGCGCGAGCACCTGTCGATGGCCTACACGCCCGGCGTCGCGCGTGTCTGCACGGCCATCGAGCAGGAACCGGCCCTGGTTTACGACTACACGTGGAAGTCCAGCACCGTGGCGGTCGTCACCGACGGCACAGCGGTGCTGGGTCTGGGTGACATCGGACCCGAGGCGTCGCTGCCGGTCATGGAGGGCAAGGCGCTGCTGTTCAAGCACTTCGGCGGCATCAACGCGGTCCCGCTTGCCCTGGCCGTCACCGACGTCGACGAGTTCGTCGAGACAGTCGTCCGGCTCGCGCCCGCGTTCGGTGGGATCAACCTCGAAGACATCAGCGCGCCCCGCTGCTTTGAGATCGAGCGCCGGTTGCAGGCCCGCCTCGACATCCCGGTGTTCCACGACGACCAACACGGCACGGCCATCGTGGTGTTGGCGGCGCTGCGCAACGCCGCCCGGCTGACCGGGCGCGAACTGTCCGACCTGCGCGTCGTGGTCAGCGGCGCCGGGGCAGCCGGAATCGCGGTGTCGCGGATGATCCTGGAAGCGGGTATCGGCGACCTCGCGATCGCGGACAGCAAAGGCATGGTTCATCACGCCCGCGAAGACCTCAACGACGAGAAGCGACTGTTTGCCGCGGTGAGCAACAGGGGCAACCTGACCGGCACCTTCTTGTCCGCCCTGGTGGGCGCGGACGTCTTCATCGGATTGTCCTCCGGGACGATCCCGGTCGAGGCGGTCCGCACGATGGCGCCCGACTGCATCATCTTCGCGATGGCCAATCCCAACCCCGAGATCCACCCCGACGTTGCCCACGCCGTGGGGGCTCGCGTCGTTGCGACCGGTCGGAGCGACTTCCCGAACCAGATCAACAACGTGCTGGCTTTCCCCGGCGTCTTTCGGGGAGCCATGTCCGTACGCGCATCCTGCGTGACGGAACACATGAAGCTGGTCGCCTCCGAAGCACTGGCGGCCGTCGTGGGTGACGACTTGTCCGCGGACTGCGTCATCCCCAGCGTCTTTGACGAGCGGGTGGCACCCGCGGTCGCGGCGGCGGTCGCGGCAGCGGCTCGCGAGGACGGCGTGGCCCGGCTCTGACAAGGTCGCACCTAGGCTGAGCCGATGCTGGCTGTCTCGTGCGTCTCCCAGTCCTCTGACGACCCGCTGAGCGGCCTGGAGGTCGGCCAGCGGCCCGATCCCGAGGTTCCGGACGGGTGGGTCCGTGTCCACGTCAAAGCGGCGGCCCTGAACCACCACGATCTCTGGTCGCTCAAGGGTGTCGGTCTCGCCGCGGACAAACTGCCGATGATCCTGGGCTGCGACGCCGCAGGAGTGACCGACGACGGCCGCGACGTGGTCGTGCACGCCGTCGTGAGCACGCCGGGTTGGTCCGGCGACGAGACACTGGATCCTCGGCGCACGTTGTTGTCTGAGTTGTACGACGGCACGCTGGCCGAAACTCTCGTCGTCCCTGCCGCCAACGTGCTGCCCAAGCCCACTGGGCTGTCGTGGGAAGAGGCCGCCTGCCTGCCGACGGCCTGGTTGACCGCCTATCGGATGCTGTTCACGCAGAGCGGGCTGCGGCCGGGTGACACCGTGCTGGTCCAGGGCGCCGGAGGGGGAGTCGCGACTGCCGCGATCGCGCTAGCCCGCGCCGCCGGGTTCGTCGTCTGGGCCACCAGCCGCGACGAAGGCAAGCGTGAGCAAGCCCTGCAGCTCGGTGCCCATGCCGCGTTTGAGACGGGTGCCCGATTGCCGGCCCGCGTCGACGCCGTGCTGGAGACCGTCGGCAAGGCCACCTGGTCTCACTCTCTCAAATCCCTGCGGCCAGGCGGCACGGTCGTCGTGTCCGGTGCGACCACCGGCGCCGACCCCTCGGCAGACCTGAACCGGGTGTTTTTCCTTCAACTGCGGGTCGTTGGCTCCACGATGGGTTCGCGGGCCGAGCTGGCGGGTCTCCTCAGTTTCTGCGAGGCCGCAGGGATTCGACCGCTCATCGACGAGGTCTTGCCCCTGTCCGGCGCGACACGAGCCTTTGAGCGGCTTGCCACCGGGGACGTGTTCGGCAAGCTCGTACTCACGGTCTGACGCCCCACCCGTCCCGAAGGGCAACCAATGGTCATCCCGGTGCACGACGTCAACCCGACGCGTCGGAGGCCGTATGTCACCTACCTGCTCATTGCCATCAACGTGGTGGCTTTCTTGCTCAGCCCGGTGGCGCTGCACGTCGTGGGTGAGAGCCCGGCGGCCCAACAATGCAGCCAGATCGCCTTCTTCGACCAGTACGCCGCTGAACCGCGCGAGCTGCTGCGCAATCAGCAGGCGAGCCGTGCTGCCACCGGCCAGGTCGCCACGGATGGTGATGTGCAGCCCGGCAAGGTCGCCTGTGTTGAGCAGAGCCCCCCGCCGTTCGATAAGAACCCGGCCCTCTCGGTGCTTACCGCGATGTTCCTGCACGGGGGTTGGCTGCACCTGCTGGGCAACCTGCTGTTCCTCTACGTGTTTGGCAACAACGTCGAGGACCGGTTGGGTCGGATCAGGTACCTGCTCTTCTACCTATTTTGCGGCTATGGAGCCACCTACGGTTTCGCGCTTTTCACACCGTCATCCAGCACGCCGCTCGTGGGTGCCTCTGGGGCCATCGCCGGAGTCCTCGGTGCCTACCTTGTGCTGTTCCCGCGGGCGAAGATCTGGTCGTTGTTGACGTTCTTCTTTTTCCTTCCCGTGCGGCTGCCGGCCTGGCTCGTGCTGGGCTCGTGGTTCGTCCTGCAGTACGTCTATTTCCGCGGGGCCGGGGTGGCCGAAGGCAGCGGGGTCGCGTACGGCGCCCACGTCCTGGGCTTCCTGCTAGGCGCCGCGCTGGTCTGGGGTCGGCGCAACACCGGGCAGCCGCGGCAGGTCTCCGCACGGTGGGGGCCTTACGCCCATCGCTGATCGCCGGCGCCTAGCCTGGGCTGGTGAATAAGGTCAGGCCGTTGTCGGGACGAGAGCTGCTGCCGTTGGCCCCGAGCCTGGCGTTCGTGCTGTCATCGGGCGTTGTGCTCACGCTGGGGCGTCGAGTGTGCCTCGTTGCTCAGCGGATCCCCGCCATGGTCTGGTTGGTGCGCACGATCTACCGGTGGAAGGACCGCCGATCGGATCACTTGTCTTTGTTGAAGGCGACCGCGGCACGTACGAGGTCGCCCAGAGCGGACTCGTCAACGACCTGATCCTGCTTGATGTCGATGGCGCGGCGCACGTTGCCATCGAGACTGGAGGTGAAAAGCCCCGCCCGATCGTCGAGTGAAGCGCCGTGGAAAAAGGTCAGCTTGACGGCATTTTTATAGACCTCGCCCGTGCACAGGCCGCCGTTGCATGACCAGACCGGCACGCCACCAGGGTTGGTGGGCTTAGCCCACTTCCACTCCTCGAGGATGCCCGGAGTGGCTGCGAGCACGACGCGCCGGACGGTCGTCAGCACCTCGCCGCGCCACCCCTCGAACGCGGCCACATAGGCGTTCCAGCGCGTCAGGGCAGCTTCGTCAGTCCTGGGATCCGAGCTCATGGCGTAAGTGTCGCCAAGTGCGCGGCGAACCGGTCGAAGGAGCTCGCCATCCCGGCCTGCGCCTCGGGGGAGCGGAACATCGCCGGAACGTTGGTCTGCTCGATGCGCACCTCGGTGCGTCCGTCGCCAAGGTCGATGAACGTTGAGCGGGTCGCCATGCCGACGTCCGGCTCGATCCAGGCCAGCGAATTGGGCGGGTCGATCTCGGTGTAGACCCCACGTGAGGGGTACTCAGCGCCGTCGGAATCGTTGACCATGATCGTTTCAAAGACACCGCCAACGCGCAGATCGACGGTGATGTTGTCGATCGGCGTGCTCACTCCGACCGGTCCCCAGAAGTGCGTGAGGTGCTCGGGCTCGGTCATGCAGGCGAAGACCAGCTCTCGGGGCGCGTCGTAAATGCGGGTGAACGTGGCCTCGCCGAGATCGGTTGTGGTGGTGTTCATCGGAGTCTTCCTTTGCTCTTCGGGGCGGACGTCAGGTCGTGCAGATGTGCGGAAAGCTTGTCGAAGCGCTCAGACCAGATCTGGCGGTTCTGTTCGATCCAGTCGGTGGCGTGGTCCAGTGGGGCCGCCTCAAGGCGGCACGGTCGGAACTGGCCGTCCCTCGTCCGCGAAATGAGACCGGCGCGCTCCAGCACCTTGAGGTGCTTGGAGACCGCCGGCAGGCTGATGGCAAAGGGCGCCGCCAGTTCGTTGACCGTGGCCTCACCCTCTGCGAGCTGGGCCAGGATCTGCCGACGAGTGCTGTCCGCCAGGGCCGCGAAGGTCGCATCGAGCTCTTTCTCGTCACGTCCTCCGCCGGCCATGCCAAGACTTAACTAAAGAGATAATTATCTGTCAAGTTAATTATTGGCGGAGCAGATGGCGATGGAAGCGCTGCGGATCGTCGAGGAACGAGCGCCAGTCGCGGACCAGCTCGAGGTCGTCGTACGCGACTTCGCGCATCCCCGTCTCGTCGACCTGCAGCAGGGTGGCGCCGGGCAGTGAGGCCAACAGCGGTGAGTGCGTCGCGCACAACACCTGAGAACCTTCCCGGCGTACATCGTCAAGCAGCGCCAGCAGGCCTAGGCAAGATCGGAAGGACAGGGCTGACTCGGGCTCGTCGAGCAGGTAGAAGCCGCGGTCGCTGAAGCGGTGTCGCAGCACCGCGAGGAAGGACTCGCCGTGCGAGCGCTCCTGAAGCGACTCCTCGCCCCACGCCTTGCCGCCGCTGACGGATGCCAGGTAGGAGTGCATCAACTCGGCCCTCAGGAAGAAGCCGTGCGGCGACGCCATCGGATGGGTTTCCGCCCGTAGGTGCCAGTGCAGTGGACTGTCCTCACTGCTGCTCTGCGGGCCGACCGTGTCGTCGCGTGCCCACGTCGCCCGAGCCCCGGAGCGTGGGTAGATCGCGGCGACGGCCTCGACCAACGTCGATTTGCCGCTGCCGTTCTCGCCGAGCAGGAACGTCACTCCGGCTGGCACCTCCCAGCCCTCACAAAGAATCTGCGCCACGGCCGGCAGGGTGAACGGCCAGAGCGAAGGATCAGCCGGACGCCTCGGGTCGGCGACGATGCGGCGCAATTGGCGCTGATCCTGCTCGCCGGCGCTCACTCCTCGTCGTCGTCGTCGTCCAGCCGGGCGAGCCAGGTCGCTAGCCGTTCGATCGGCACCTCGAACTCCGGGTTGATATCGACGAACTCGCGCAGACGCTCGGCCAACCAGGACAGTGCAACGCTCTCCTCGCCGCGACGGGCGGTGAGTTCCTCAATGCCGCGGTCGGTGAAGTACACGGGCTAGCGCTCGAAGGCGCCGGTGACCAGCGCCGCCTGCTCCGCCTCGTGGACCTTGCTCGATCCGGCAGCGGGGGAGGCGGCAGCCTTGCGGGAGATGCGCCGGAGGGTGACCGAGTCGGGCAGGTAGTCGGGGAGCGAGAGCGCGATATGCGACCAGGCGCCTTGGTTGGCTGGCTCTTCCTGCAGCCACACGACGTCGGTCAGGTGGGGGTAGGCAGCGAGCGCGTCGGCGATCTCCTCGCCAGGCAGCGGATAGAGCTGCTCGACGCGGACCAACGCGGTGCTGGTGTCCTCGGTTTTACGCCGGGCGGACAACAGGTCGTAGTAGACCTTGCCTGCGGTAAGAACGACGCGGGTCACGTTGCCGGGCTGGTCGGGATCGGGCTGGACCGGGGCGAAGGTGCCCTCGGTGAATTGCTCGATCGACGACCCGGCCGCGCGCAGGCGCAGCATGGACTTGGGCGACATCACGATAAGCGGGCGCTTGTGGCTGGTCAGAGCCTGCCGGCGCAACAGGTGGAAATAGTTGGCTGGGGTTGTCGGCGTCGCCACCGTCATGTTGTCCTCGGCGCACAGCTGTAGGTAGCGCTCGAGTCGGGCCGAAGAGTGGTCCGGACCCTGGCCTTCGTAGCCATGCGGCAGCAGCAGGGTGACACCCGAACGCTGACCCCATTTGGCCTCACCGCTGGCGATGAACTCATCGATGATGGTCATCGCGCCGTTGGTGAAGTCACCGAACTGCGCCTCCCACAGGACGAGCGCCTCGGGACGCGCAACTGCGTAGCCGTACTCGAAGCCCATGGCCGCGAAC
>JBKJLP010000063.1:0-3809 GCA_046596735.1 Mycobacteriales bacterium
GCCCGATCCGGTCAGGATGCGCGGCAAGCCAGGTATCCGCGACCTCCGCAGGAAACTCCAGGCGCAGCACGGCTTCGAGGTCGGCGCGACGCTCGAACTGCCAGTTGCTGAGCACCGCACGCCGCTCCGCACCGCGCTCGGCCCACCAGTCGTCGACATCGCGTACGGGGTAACCAGCGGCGAGCAAGGCGGCGAACTCCCCGTGAACCGGATCGTTGTCGACGACGACCAGCCGCCCGCCAGGGGCGAGCAACCGCTCCACCTCGGCGAGCCCGGCCTCGGAGCCGGGGCCGAAGAAGTAGGCGAACCGTGCGTGAACGACGTCGACGCTGCCATCGGGCAGGGGCAGGTACTCGGCTGAGCCGTGCAGGACCGGCACACGCGGATCGCGTCCGCGGGCCCTGTCCAGCAGGGTGTCGTCCGGTTCGACACCGATCACGGTCGCTGCCTCGTCGGCGTATGCCGCCAACCAGAAACCGCTGCCGCAGCCGAGGTCGACGAGCCGCTTCCCCTTCCACGGAGCGAGTTCCCGCATGGCGCCCATGACGAGTCCGCGCCGGTCGAGAGCCTGATTCTCGATCTCATACAGGTCAGGGTCGACGGCCTGGTTACCGGACCGGACGAAGTCGGTCAGAGCGTCGCCTGTAGGCACGCGGCGAGGCTACCGAGCCGAGTTGCCGCCTCGCCGATATGCGGCGCTAGCCTCTCGTCATGAGCGGTCACAGGTGGGGCTGGCTCGGCCTTCTGGGGATGGCGCTGTTCGTTCTTGGTGGCCTGGGCGGCAGCGCTGTCGCAGCCGCATTCGGCGCTCCAACGTCGCTCGGCGGACTTGCCGGCGCCGCCGTCGGGTTCCTCGTTGCCGGACTCGTCCTGCGACGGGCAGCAGCAGCGGCTGCCCCGCTGAACCGGTAACTGACCGAGGCTGGCCTAGATCTCGCGATAGCGGGCCTCGAGGAAGGACCACACCGCAAAGGCCAGCAGACCCACTGCGGTGACGAACAGCGCCCCCTGACCGAATGGCTGCTCAGCCAGGGTCTTCAAGCTGCCGTCCAGGCCCTTGGCCTTAGCCGGGTCGAAGCGGACAGCCGCCCGGACGAGGAACGCCCCGATCAGGCCAAAGACCAGGCCGCGGCTGACGAGCCCGGCCGTCCCGATCGTCTTCGTCGTCCTGCGCAGCCAGCCGGGCATGTCGGCGCACTTGAGGTTGTCCTCAAACTTCTGCCGGAAGGCGCGTACGGACATCGCCCCGCCGCCGATGACGAAGCCGAGGCCAACGAGGAAAACCAGCGTCTGCCCGCCGGTCGCCGCCAACACCCGCGCGGTCAGCGGCTGGGTCTTGTCCTGGCCCCCACCGCTGAGCAAGAACTTGGCGGTACTCACGGCCAGTCCTAGGTAGATAAGGCCGCGGAATCCCGAGGATCCCCGCTTAAACCAGCGCTTGGCACCGTCTTCGTCCCGGTGCCCAACAGCCGCTTCGAGCAGTCGCCAGGCGGCGTAGCCGAGGAAACCCACGACCAGGGCGACAAGGAGCAGCGAACCGAGTGGCTTGTCCTTGATCGCCGCTAAGGCACCGTTTTTGTCGGCCTGCGCCTGGGAACCGAACGCCACTTGCAGCGCGAGGAAACCCACGACGAGCCAGACGATCCCGCGTGACACCAACCCCAGGCGAGCGAGCCCGCTGACGACGTCACTGTCTTCGGCCTTGCGCGCCGCCTGCTTGGTGTCCGACATGACGGGCTCCTGCCCCGTACGACCGGGACTTAGACCCCGTCGAGCCAGTCCGTGATCAGGCACCACGCAATGGACACCGGTGTCGGCAGCAACGTGCCGTTGTCGGCCCGCAGTTCGTCGCGGGTGAACCAGCGGGCGTCCTCGAGCTCGCCGTCGGCGGGCACCGGCGAGGCATCCGGGTCGCAGATGGCCCGAAAGCCGAGCATCAGACTGGACGGGAACGGCCACGGCTGACTGCCCCGGTAGCGCACATCTCGTACGGCCAGCCCCGTCTCCTCGGCGACCTCGCGAACGACGGCTTGTTCGGCGCTCTCGCCTGGCTCAACGAACCCAGCCAAGGTGGAGTAGCGACCAGCCGGCCAGATCGCCTGCCGACCGAGTACGCAGCGGTCAGCCCCGTCGGTGACCAGCATGATGACGGCTGGATCCGTACGGGGGAAGTGCTCGGACCCGTCGGCAGTGCAGCGCCGGATGGCTCCACCGCGGGCGACCTCGGTCGCTGCGCCGCAGCGCGAGCAGCTCGGGTGCGAGGCGTGCCAGTTGAGCAACCCGACGGCATGGCTCAGCAGCCCGGCATCACGGTCGGAGAGCAGCGCTCCGACATCGCGCAGCCCCACCGGGCGGGTCCCCAGACGGCGTGGCAGATCGGCGCCCACCGCGAAGTACGCCGCCTCCTCGTCGCGACCGAGATACAGCCGCTCTCCGGCCGGGGCATCCACCGCGTCGACAAACACCAGATCGATGCCGTTATCGCCGACGACCGCGCGACCGTCCTGGACGATGAGCACGCGAGCCTTCTCCCAGGCAGCGGCCAGGCCAGCAGCGTCTTCACGTGTGGCGGCGTCGCGGTCAACGGTCGAGCGGGACAGCGCTGGCGTGCGGGGTGCGTTCATCTGCGGCACGGCACCGCGGTGGTAGTCATGTCCGCATCTTCCCTTGTCGCAAGGAGCACCCGATGGCCGGCTACCCCACCCGCACGCTCGGCGACGGCCTCGTCGTCTCCGCTCAGGGCCTGGGGTGCATGGGAATGAGCGAGTTCTACGGACCGGGTGACGAAACCGAGTCACTGGCCACGATCACGCAGGCCCTGGACCTCGGGGTGACTTTCCTCGACACCGCCGACATGTACGGGCCGTACCTCAACGAAGAGCTCGTCGGAAAGGCCATCAAGGGCCGCCGCGACGAAGTTGTTCTTGCGACGAAGTTCGGCATTCAGCGAGGTGCAGCCGGCGAGCGGCTCGGCGTCAACGGCACGCCCGACTACGTGAAGGCTTCCTGCGACGACTCGCTGAGGCGGCTCGGGGTCGACACCATCGATCTGTACTACCAACACCGGGTCGACCTCGACACCCCGATCGAGGACACCGTTGGGGCGATGGCCGAGCTCGTCCACGCCGGCAAGGTCCGTCACCTCGGCCTCTCCGAGTGCTCTGCGGCAACCCTGCGCAAGGCGGTAGCGGTTCACCCGATCGCGGCCGTCCAGAGCGAGTACAGCCTGTTCAGCCGGGACATCGAGGACGAGGTCCTGCCGACGATGCGCGAGCTCGGGGTCGGCCTGGTGGCCTACAGCCCGCTGGGCCGCGGATTCCTCACCGGAGCGATCACGTCCAAGGACGACCTGGCACCGGACGACTTCCGGCGGCACTCGCCGAGGTTCGCCGCTGAGGCGATGGAGACCAACCAGCGACTGGTCGCCTCTGTGCAGGCGCTCGCGCAGGACAAGGGAGTGACCGCCGGGCAAATCGCCCTGGCCTGGGTCCTGGCGCAGGGCGAGTCGATCGTGCCGATCCCGGGGACGAAGCGCCGGGCCTACCTGGAGGAGAACGCTGGCGCGGCCTCCGTCGAACTCAGGCCAGCGGACCTCGAGCGGCTGGCCGCCGCTATCCCCGCCGGCGCCGCTGCGGGCGACCGCTATCCGGATATGCGCACCGTCAACCGCTAGGTCGCCGGCAGCGCCCGATCGACCAGCGGCGCGAGGTCAAGCCCGCGCGGCAAGGTGCCGAACGCGTGTCCCCAGTCGCCGGCGAGCCGACTCGCGCAGAACGCCTCGGCCACCGGCGCCGGTGCGTGGCGCAACA
>JBKJLP010000289.1:0-6350 GCA_046596735.1 Mycobacteriales bacterium
GGTGGCCGCCCGGAAGGCGACGCCCGGTCCGCTACCGAACCCGCCGGTGACGCGTGCCGCGCGCGCTGAGCGGACGGCTTCGGTGCGGCGTGCGTCGCTGACGGCAGCCCGCAGCAGCGCAAGGCCTTCCGTGGACCCGGGGGGTCCGAGCGTGAGACGGCTCATCGGACCGCCGGGAGGATGGACTGGCGCAGGGCGTGCGAGGGCACGGCAGGGGTCGGCGCGTGCGTGCGCACATGGCCTCCTGTCGAGCCCCGGACGCTCCGGGGGCGGGACCGCCCTGAGAGTAGGGGCCCCCCTAGAGTAGGGGGACTGCGCTCTCGTGGGAGGGAATCGGCCGAAACCACCGCGACCCTGAGCTTTCGGCAGGCCCCGCTGCGCCGGGCGAGGCCGACACCTCGCACGTACGCTGGGCGGATGCCAGCGACTGGAGTGGGTCCGTCGCGCCCCCGGCGTCGTCGTCGCCGTCGTTCGCCGGTGCAGGTCGCCGCGCGACTGAGCTTCGTCTTCTTCCTCGCCCTGGTGGTGGGAGCGGCGACCTTCGTCACCGGCCTGCTGGCCGCCCCGATCGACTTCGCCGTGCCGCCGCCGTTGAAGTCGGCGCTGCTGCTCGCCTCCGACGGCAAGACCCAGTTCGCCACGCTGCGCCCGCCGTTGCGCCGCGAGGTGGTTCCGGCCGCGCAGATCCCTGACGTCATGCGCCGGGCGATGATTTCCGCCGAGGATGAGCGCTTCCTCGAGCACAAGGGCGTCGACCCGCTCGCCACCATCCGGGCGGCCTACCGCGACCTGACCGGGTCGCGCCAGCAGGGTGGCTCGACCATCACCCAGCAGTACGTCAAAAACGTTTACATCCAGGAGGGCGGCCGCAGCGTCGCGGACAAAACGCTGACCCGCAAGGTCAAGGAAGCCGCACTCGCCATCCGCCTGGAGAACCGGCTGTCCAAGGACCAGATCCTCATCGATTACCTCAACGCGCTCTACCTCGGCAACAACGTCTACGGGGTGCAGGCGGCGTCGCGCTACTACTACGGCGTCGACATCAAGGACCTCGATCTCGATGTCGCCCGAAAGCGGCGCGACCCGAGCCTGGCGCTGGCCCGCGCGACGATGCTGGCCGGCATCGCTCCGGCGCCGTCGGCCTGGAACCCGGTCAAGGACTTTGCGACCGCTCGTGCCCGCCAGCGCTACACGCTCAACCAGATGATCAAGATCGGCTACGTCACACCGGGCGAGGCCAGTGATGCGTTCGCCCGCCGCGCCGCCGTCATCCCCAAGCGCGAACAACCGCCGGAGCTGCCCACCGACGCTCCTGAGTTCGCCGACCTGATGAAGGCGCAGCTGCAGGCGAAGTTCAAGGGCGACGACGAAGAGGTGCTCTTCCAGGGCGGTCTGCGGGTCAAGACCACGATGGACCGCGATCTGCAGACAGCCGCGACCCGCGCGCTGAAGGAGGTCATCCCCAAAGACAGCGATCCGCAGGGTGCCGTCGCGGCGATCGACATCCGCACGGGCGACGTACGCGCCATGACCACGTTGCGCCGCGACCCCAAGCAGAAGGTCACCAACTACACCCGCAATGGGCTCAACCTGGCCACCAGTGCCTACCGGTCGACCGGCTCGACCATCAAGCCGTTCACGCTGGCGGTGGCGTTGGAGCAAGGGCGCTCGCTCAACGATCGCAAGTATGGCCCGCAGTGCCTGCACATCCCGGACCGCAGCGAGCCCGATGGCTTCTACGACCCGTGCAACGCTGGTGACAGCGAATCCGGCAACTTCACGCTGCGGTCCGCGCTGACCTACTCGGTCAACACCGTCTATATCCCGCTGGCCAACGAGGTCGGACGGTCCAAGATCCGTGACCTCATGCTCAAGGCAGGGGTCAAGGTCGCTCCGAACAACCCGTTTAGCGCCAACGTGAAGTCGTTCGGGCTGGGCACTACCGCCGAGGTCACGCCGCTGTCACTGGCCAACGCCTACGCGACGCTGGTCAACCACGGCGTGCACACCGAGCCGCGCTTCTTCACCGAGGTGCGGGCCGAGGCCGACGCAACGTCGTCGGGCAAGGTCGTGAAGGGGATCGCGGCGCCGGTGCGCGCCAAGCGAGTGTTATCCGCGTCCGCCGCGGACGACGTGACGAGCGCGATGCGTGACGTGGTCACCAGGGGCACCGCCACCCGCGCCATCCAGCCGTTCCCGGTCTACGGCAAGACCGGCACCACCGATGATGCCAAGGACGCCTGGTTCGTCGGTTGCGTACGCGAACCGCAGTACGTCTGCATCGCGACCTGGATGGGCTATGAGGATCACCGGTCGATGCGCAACATTGCCGGTCAGGGCGGCCTGATCTACGGCGGGACGCTGCCGGCCAAGGTCTTCTCCCGAACCTTCGAGATTTTGCGCGAGATCCAGGCCAATCGCGCGGCCCGGCTGGCGCCGTCGCCCTCGCCGCAGGGCACGGTTGCCCCGCCGAAGCGTCGTCGCTCGCCGACGCCGACGCTCTCCTCCGCGCCCCCGGCCAGCCGCGCACCGGCGCCCGCACCGTCCCCCCGGCCGAGTTCGGTGCCGCCGGCACCGAGTTCGCGCCCGATCGTCCCGACCGCTCCGCCCGGCGGTGGCGGTGGCGGCAGTCCGTCGCCGAGCGGGTAGCGGCTCCGACGACAGAGCTGCGACAGTCCGGGCCGTGAGCGGGCTGCCGGCGGATGGTTGTGCCAGACTCGCGACCGCCACAAACCGGCCCGCCACCATGCCCTGACCCGGGCGGGACGACCCATCACGACCGGAGGTCGAGCAGGTGACGCGTGTCTCGGTGGCCAACCTGGCCGAGCTCGTCCGTGAAGCGGCCGCGCGCACCCCGGACAAGCCAGCCTTCGTCGCCCGCGACGCCGCGCTCACGTGGGCCGAGGTCGACCGTCGTGTTGACGCCGTGGCAGCGGCGCTGACCGGGCTCGGGCTGACCGCCGGGGACCGGGTTGCGCTGCAACTGGGCAACACACTGGACTTCCCGGCGGTCTACTTCGGCACGCTGCGGGCCGGTCTGGTGGCGGTGCCCGTCAATACCGGTTACACCCAAGACGAGCTCCGGCACTGCCTGGGCGACAGCGGTGCCGCGGTGCTCGTGACCAACCTGGCGGGGGCTGCGTCCGGGGTGGTCCTGGCGGCTGCACTGGACACGCTGACCACGGTCGTCGTCGCCGGGGTCGACGAAGCGCCCGCCGGCACCCAAGCGCTGGACACCTTGCTGGCCGGGCACACCGAGCCCGTCGCCGCTGCCGGCGCGGACGAAGACCTCGCAGTCGTCATCTACACCTCCGGCACCAGCGGTCGTCCCAAGGGCGCGATGCTCAGCCACCGCGCGTTGCTGGGCAACCTCGACCAGACCGCGCAGATCGACCCGCCGGTGACCACGCCCGACGACGTGGTCCTCCTGGTGTTGCCGCTCTTTCACATCTACGGCCTCAACGGCGCGCTCGGAGCTGTGGTGCGTGAGGGCGCGACCGGCGTACTGGTCGAGCGGTTCGATCCGGTCGACACCCTCGCGGAGATTCGCCAACGCGGGGTGACCAACGTGGTGGGCGCTCCGCCGATGTACGTCGCGTGGTCGATGCTGCCTGACGTAGGTGACGCCTTTGCCACCGTACGGATCGCGCTGTCTGGGGCCGCACCGCTGCCGAGTGCCGTCTTGCATCGGGTGCTGGATGTGACCGGACACCACGTCTTCGAGGGCTACGGGCTCACCGAAACTGCGCCGGTGTTGACGTCGACCCTGATGAGCGAGGTGGCTAAGCCCGATTCGATCGGCCGAGCGGTCCCGGGGATCGAACTCCGGTTGGTCGACGAGCAGGGCGTGCTGGTCGATGAGGGCGACCCGGGCGAGATCAGCGTGCGCGGCGTCAATATCTTCTCCGGCTACTGGCCCGACGGCGCTGACGGACCGGACGCGCAGGGGTGGTTCGCCACCGGCGACATCGCCTACGCCGACGACGACGGCGACCTGCACCTGGTGGACCGACGCAAGGAGCTGATCCTCGTCAGCGGCTTCAACGTCTACCCGCGCGAGGTCGAGGACGTTCTGGCCGCTCACCCGGACATCGAGGAGACCGCAGTCCTGGGTGTCCCGCACCCCTACACCGGTGAGTCGGTGAAGGCCCTGGTCGTCCTGCGGGCGGGTGCCCGGATGACCGCCGACGACGTCATCGCCCACGCGGGCACGTCGCTGGCCAGGTTCAAGTGCCCGACGGCGGTGGAGTTCGTCGCCGAACTCCCGCACTCGGCGACCGGCAAGGTCAGCAAGGGCCGGTTGCGGCAGGCGGCCAACGCCGTGACCGCGCCACTGGCCTAGTTCGGTGCGCCTGCGTCGTCAGCGCACGCGGCCGGAGCTCGTCACGTTCATCACCCGCGCGGGGTGTCACCTATGCGACGTCGCGCAGCCGATCGTGGAGTCCGCGGCGCGGGCGGCCGGCGTACGCCTGCAGATCCGGGACGTTGACGCGGACCCGGCCGATCTGGCCGCCTTCAGCGACAAGGTGCCGGTCGTGCTGCTTGACGGGGTCGAGCACGCCTACTGGCAGGTCGACGAGCGCGCCCTGCGACGGGCCCTCGCCGGCTGACGTTGTCCAGGTGGGGTGGGTCACAGGCGGTCGCTCCGACTTTGTGAATGCCTTCACGAAGCCGTACCGTCAGGCGGACGACCAGCGACACAGGGCAGCTGCGCGAGAGCCGGGGGAGCGACGACGTGAGCGAGCAGTCCGGCCAGGTCGCCGACGCCGCTCGCCGCATCCCGGACGCCAGCGTCGCGCGGCTGCCGATCTATCTGCGCGCGCTCCACACGCTGGCCGAGCAGGGCACCGCGCGGGTGTCGTCGGAGGCGTTGGCTGAGGCGACCGGCGTCAACGGCGCCAAAGTACGCAAGGACCTGTCGCACCTGGGCTCCTACGGCACCCGGGGCGTGGGTTACTCCGTCGACGAACTCGTCATCCACATCAGCGCGGCGCTCGGCCTGGCAGAGCGCCGGTGCGTGGTGCTGGTCGGCATCGGCAACCTCGGGCACGCGCTCGCTGGCTATGGCGGGTTTGCCTCGCGTGGCTTTGAGGTTGCGGCGCTGCTTGACGCCGACCCGCACCGGGTCGGCGAGCAGGTCGCCGGGATGCGGGTGCGGCACATCGACGACCTCGCCGATGTGATCCGGGCCGGCGAGGTGACCATCGGTGTGATCGCCACCCCCGCGATCGCGGCGCAGCACGTCTGCGACCAACTCGTGGACGCGGGGGTCACGAGCATCCTCAACTTCGCGCCGGCCGTGCTGTCGGTACCGCCGGGGGTCGACGTACGCAAGGTCGACCTGTCGATCGAGCTGCAGATCCTGTCCTTCCACGAGCACCGCAAGTCGGGGATCCCCGCATGAGCGTCCTCGTTGTCGGGATTTCCCACCGCAGCGCACCGGTGTCGCTGCTCGAGCAGGTGACGGCCGGCGTGGCCGACACGACCGGGGTGTTGCAGCAACTGCGGACGACCGGCCCGGTGGGCGAGGCCGTGGTGTTGGGCACCTGCAACCGGGTCGAGGTCTACGCCGACACCGAGGGGTTCCACTCCGGCGTCGAGGCCGTGAGTGATCTGCTCTCGCGGTTGTCCGGCATCGCGCTGGAGGACCTGACCAAGCACCTGTACGTCCACTGGGAGGGCCAGGCCGTCCTGCACCTGTTCACGGTCGCGGCCGGGCTGGACTCGATGGTCGTCGGCGAATCGCAGATCCTGGGTCAGTTGCGCCGCGCCTACGCCACCGCGCGCAGTGACGAGTCGGCCGGGCGGGTGTTGCACGAGTTGTTCCAGCAGGCGTTGCGGGTCGGCAAGCGGGCACACGCCGAGACCGGCATCGACGCGGCCGGGCAATCGCTCGTCTCGGTCGGCCTCGAGCAAGCCATCGCTGCTGTGGGCTCGGTCGATGGTCGCGAGGCGCTTGTCGTCGGCGCCGGCTCGATGAGCGCTTTGGCCGGCGCCACGTTGCGCCGCGCGGGCGTGGCCCGGGTCGTCGTGGCCAACCGCAGCGCCGACAACGCCCGCCGACTCGCCTCGTCTCTGGACGGCGCGGGCATCGGCATGGAGGCGATTGAGGACGCCCTCCTCACCGCCGACGTCGTGGTCTCGTCCACCGGAGCGACCGGCACGGTCCTGCCGGCCGACCTGGTCGAGCGAGCCATGAAGGCGCGCGACGGCCGACCGCTCGCGATTCTCGACCTCGCCCTGCCCCGCGACGTCGACCCGGCCGTACGCCAGATCGATGGGGTCACCCTCATCGACCTGTCCATGCTGCAGGAGGTGCTCGCGAGCACCGCCACCGGAGCCGACGTCGA
>JBKJLP010000305.1:0-6697 GCA_046596735.1 Mycobacteriales bacterium
AGACCCTCAACGCGTTGATCGACCGCCCCGAAGCCCTGGTCCACGACCCCATGCTCGTCAAGCGGCTGCGCCGATTGCGCGCCAGTCGTCAGCGGACCAGGTCGGCCCGGCGACTCGGGATCGACGCCTGAGCCACATGACCGGTCCAGACACCCCGGCCTCCGGGTGGGGTTTCCCCGAGGTTCAGCCGTACGACGCTTCAGAAGGCGCCGACCTCGCAGAGCCCACCGGCGGCGTCGAACCCTCACCCAGCTTCACCGTCCCGCGCCGGCTGGCTGTCGAGCCGACCCCGATCTCCCCGGTGCGCGCGCTCGCCGGAGCCTTGGTGTCGGTGGCCGGTGTCCTGCTCGGCATCGGGGCGCTGCTGTGGGCGACCGAGGAGCCCGGCGGCAGCCCGACCGTGACCGCGGGCCAGGCCCAGACCACCCCGCTGGTGTCGTCACCACCGAGCCCCGCGCCCTCCTCGCCGGCGTCACCGACCGCGCTCAGCGCGGTCGTGAGCCCCGCGCCCATCGCCGCGGTGAGCCCCACTGCGGCTCCCAGACTGGCGATCACCGTGCTCAATAACTCGCGGATTACGGGGCTCGCCGATCGGGCGGCCCAGCGTTTCCGCGCCGGTGGGTGGCCGGTCAGCGAGACCGGCAACTTCACCGGCAAGGTCACCGACACCACCGTCTATTACGCGCCCGGTCAGCGGGCCTCGGCCGAGCGGTTGCAGGCGTCCTTTAGCGGTCTCATCCGCGTACGCCCTCGCTTCGCGACCCTCCCGGGCACCGGCCTCACCGTCGTCCTCACCAAGGACTACCGGCCCTAGCCCCACCCGCTCTTCGCCCCCGCCCGCACCGTTAGCGATCACCGCCGGCTCAGCGCCCGGCGTACGCGTGTAGGGCGGCGGTGATCCCAGAGGGGTGGGCGGTCAGCGGGGTGGCGGTCAGCGGGAGTCGGCGAAGGCTTGCAGGGCGGCGACCTGCGCCGGGTCCAGCGACGGCCGTACGGCAGCCAGTGCCGCCTCAACGTGCTCAGCGGTCACGGTCGCTGCCTGCATCGAGACCCGCATGGCGGTGAGGGCAGCCTCGCGGATCAGCGCCGCGCAGTCGGCTGCGGAGTAACCCTCCGTACGCACACCGAGCGCGACCAGGTCGACGTCGGCGGCCAGGGGCACGCCCTTGGCTGCGGCCTTCAGGATGAGGGCTCGAGCCTCGGCGTCCGGAGGCGGTACGAAGACCAGCCGGTCGAACCGGCCCGGTCGCAGCAGCGCCGGGTCGACCAGATCGGGGCGGTTCGTCGCGCCGATGACCACGACGTCGCGCAACGACTCGACCCCGTCGAGCTCGGTCAGCAGCGAGGCCACGACCCGGTCCGTCGTCCCGCCATCGGTCGACTGGCCACGCGTCGGAGCTAGCGCGTCGACCTCGTCCAAAAAGATCAGGGTCGGAGCGGCTTCGCGGGCCCGACGGAAGAGTTCGCGCACGGCCCGCTCTGATTCGCCGACCCACTTGTTGAGCAGTTCGGCGCCCTTGACGCTCAACACGTTGCACTGCCCGGAGCCGGCGATCGCCTTGACCAGGAAGGTTTTTCCGCAGCCCGGCGGACCGTAGAGGAGCAGTCCGCGCGGTGGCGCGATCCCGAGCCGCGAGAATGTGTCGGGATATTGCAGCGGCCACAGCACCGCCTCGCTGACCGCGGCCTTCACCTCGACCATGTCGCCAACGTCGTCGAGCGACAGCGTCGCGATGTCCAACGTCGCGCCGCCGAGCGAAGTGGGGCGCACGACCTGCAGCGCAGCTTCGAGGTCCTCGTGCGCAACCATCGGCGATTCGGCATCGCGCTGGCGGGAGGCGGCGCGCAACCCAGCCTCGCGGATCAACGCGATCAGGTCTGCAGCCACGAAGCCCGGCGTACGGCCCGCGACGTCCTCGAGGGAGGCATCAGCTGCCAACGGCACTCCGTGGCTGAGGTGTTCGAGGAGCCGCAGCCGTTGGGCCCGATCCGGCAGGGCAATCGCGATCTCGTGGTCGAGCGTCCCCGGCGTACGCAACTCGGTGGCGACCTGCTCGGGTCGCGAGGTCGTGCAGACGACCGCGACCTGCCCGCCAGCGATCGCCTCGCGTACGGCAGTCAGGAAGACCGCTAACAGCGGGCCGGGGTTCTCCCTCGGCGTGAGCGCCTCGATGTCCTCGAGCAGCAGCACGGCCGGGCTGCTCCGGGTCGCATCGGCGAGCAGCGCTGTCACCTGCTGCGCCGCGGCGGCGGCTTCCAACCCGGCCAGCTGCGGAGCCCAGGCGCGCAACAGCCGAGCGCCGACCTGCCCAGCGACCGCTTCGACCAGCGCGCCCTTACCCGAACCGGCTGCGCCGGTGACCAGCACGCCCATGCCGGGGGAGGTGCCCAGCCGGGCGAGCAAGTCGCGGTGGTGGAAGCCGAGGTCGAGCCATTCGGTGAGGGCGGCGACCTGCGACTCCAGGCCGGGCAGATCCGCCGGCGTTGGCCCGGTGCCAGCGGGAGCGGTGGGGGCGACCATCGCGGTGGCACTGCCGGTGGTGGTTGTCCCGCCTCGCCAGCCCACGATGGTGCCCATCGTCACCAGCGCAGGTCCGGCGGGGGAGACGTCGAGCACGGTCAGCAGCATCGAGGTCCATGCCGGTCCGAGCCGGTTTGACAGGTCCTTGCGCGCTGTCTGCACGTCGAAGACGCCGAGCGGCGCGAGGTCCTGCGGCAGCAGCGAAACGTTGTCGCCGGCGGTCAGCACTTTGCCGAGCAGGGCGCTACGCAGCACAGCCGGATCGACCGCCGCCATCACGGCGGCGTCGCCAGCGATCGTGACGGTGACCGCCGGAGTGGTGCTGCCAGCAGTGACCTGCACGGTGGCGCCGTCGACCAGCCCGAGGTTGCCCAACACCAGGTCGTCGCACAGCAGCACGCCGGGATCGGTCCCCGGCGGCGCGATGGCGGCGAGCGCGCCGGTGCTGCGCCGACCGGTCAGCAACACCGTGTCCCACACCGCAAGCCCGAGCCCGGCCATGACATTCGGGTGCAGGCGGACGATGCCGCGGCGGGCGTCCAGGGCGGACGGGCGGAGCGTGGCGGTCAGGGTCAGCACAGGCGAACCCTAGAGGGGCGACGTACGCTGGAGGCACAACTTCATACGCACGCTCATCCCGAGGGGCACCAGGGATACGGCCCGATGACGCCCCGGCAACCAGTGGCTCACCACATTTTTGGGCAACCAGGTGCCAACTCCGTCCCACGCGCTCGCGTGGGGAAGATGAGGAGATCATGACTGTCACCACGCCTGCTCTTACCGGTTCGCCGGCCCGCGCACTGCGCTGTCGCGAGTGTCGCCACGAGGTGCCGCTGGCCCCAGTCCATGTGTGCGCCGAGTGCTTCGCGCCGCTTGAGGTCGCGTACGACGAGGACAAGTTGCGCGAGGTCACCCGCGCGTCGATCGAGGCCGGTCCGCAGTCGATCTGGCGCTACGCCGGGCTGTTGCCCGCCGGCCAGGACCTCGAGACGCGGGTCGACCTTGGTGCCGGCATGACCCAACTGCGCGCCGCCCCCAACCTGGCCAAGGCGCTCGGCATGAAGACGCTCTGGATCAAGGACGACAGCGGCAACCCGACGCACTCGTTCAAGGATCGCGTGGTGTCTGTCGCGCTGTCGGCTGCGCGATCGTTCGGCTTCACCACGGTTTCGTGCGCCTCGACCGGCAACCTCGCCAATAGCGTCGCCGCCCACGCGGCTCGTGCCGGCCTGCGGTCGGTCGTCTTCATCCCGGACGACCTCGAGCAGGGCAAGGTCGTGCAGACCGCCGTCTACGGCCAGACCCTGGTGGCGGTCAAGGGCAGCTACGACGACGTCAACCGCCTGTGCAGCGAGATAGCGGAGAACGAGGACTGGGCTTTCGTCAACGTCAACGTCCGGCCCTACTACGCCGAGGGTTCCAAGACCCTGGGCTACGAGGTCGCTGAGCAGCTCGGCTGGCGGCTGCCCGAGCAGGTCGTCATCCCGATGGCCTCCGGCTCCCTGCTGACCAAGGTGGACAAGGCCTTCGGTGAGTTGAGCAATCTCGGGCTCGTCGAGCGCACGCCGTACAAGGTGTTCGGAGCGCAGTCGAGTGGCTGCTCGCCGATCGCCACCGCGTACGAGAACGGGTGGGACACCGTCAAGCCGGTCAAGCCGACCGGCATCGCCAAGTCGCTCGCGATCGGCAACCCCGCCGACGGGCCGTACGCCCTCGACACGGTCCGCCGCACCGGCGGGTCGATGGGTCATGTCGGCGACGCCGAGATCGTCGCGGGCATCCGGTTGCTCGCCGAGACCGAGGGGCTGTTCGCCGAGACGGCTGGCGGCGTCACCGTCGCCACGCTGCGTCAGTTGCTCGCGGCCGGGTCCATCGACCCCGAGGCCGAGACCGTCCTCTACAACACCGGCGACGGGCTCAAGACCCTCGACGCAGTGGCCGGAGAGGTCGGCCCAACCGCGACGATCGCACCGTCGTACAAGGCGTTCACCGAGAGCGGCGTCGCGTAACCCGGGCCGGCGGGCAGGATCAGCGCCCGTCGGACCGGTAGCTGGTGTTCGGCCGACAGGGGAGGATGGTTCATGCGCCTGAGGTCCGCACTGCCCCTCGCTGGACTCGCCGCGGTGGCGGCCTGGCTCCTCAACGCGGCCGTGCTGATCCCGCGGCGCTTCCGGCTTTACGACCTGCCGCTGGACGTTCCCGGGTGGCCAGCCGAGCTGGACGGCTTGCGGGTCGCGGTCCTGGCAGACCTGCACGCGGGCGCGCCGTGGGTCGACCTCGACCGATCCCGTGAGGTCGTCGCCGCGATCGTGGCGGCTCAGCCCGACCTGATCCTGCTCGTCGGCGACTACCTGGCCGACGTCACGTTCGGCACCCATGTCGAACCGGGCGAACTGGCCGAGGTCCTCGCCGGGCTGCTCGCGGCGAACGTCCCCGTCGTCAGCGTCCTGGGCAACCACGACTGGTACGCCGGCGGTTGGCGGGTGCGCGCGGCGCTGGAGGCCGCGGGCCTGCCAGTGCTCGAGGAGGGCGCCATGTCGGTCCTCGATGGACGGCTCTGGATCGCCGGCGTCGGCGACCTCTGGGAGCGCTCGCCCGATGTCGAGCGCGCGCTGGTTGACGTCGCCGATGGTGCGCCGGTGATCTTCTTGACCCACAACCCGGACGTCGTCGTCGACGTGCCGGCACACATCCCGCTGGTCTTGGCCGGCCACACCCACGGCGGCCAGGTCGCCGTGCACGGGCACCCGCTGCACCACGTCAGCGAGCGGTCCGCCAACACCCTGATCCGCGGCTGGTACCCGGCGCATCGGCTCTTCGTCACCGCTGGGGTCGGCTCGTCGCTGATCCCGCTGCGGTCCGTCACGCCCGAGGTTCCGGTGCTCGTTCTCCGGCCTGCATGAGGCCCGCGAAGGTGTCAGAGGCAGCATGGACGGCATGACCACCACACCGATCCCGGGCGGCGTGGTGCACGACCTGCCGACGGATCTGCGCGCCGCACTCCTCGCTGATGACGAGGTGCTAGCCCTGTGGCGGGCGTGCACACCGCTCGGTCGCAACGAGTTTGTCTGCTGGGTTGAGGACGCCAAGCGCCCCGAGACGCGGGCCCGCCGGATCCGCCGTACGTGCGAGGAGTTGCAGGAGGGCAAGCGCCGTCCCTGCTGCTGGCCGGGCTGTGCCCACCGCGAACGCACCGGTCGCTAAAGCCGCTCGGCCTAGTCATCCACAGATCCCCAGCCTGCGCTCGACCGGGGGTGCTCGCGCGTCAGTCTCGTGACATGAGCGACGGACAGGAGCACCATGAGCGGCATGACGACCATTCCGGTCGAGGACGACTTCCTGGCCGACGACCTCGCCGAACTGCCCGATGACGGCAACCGGTACGAGTTGGTCGACGGGCTGCTGCTCGTGAGCCCGGCCCCGGCCGAACGCCACCAGCGTGCGGTGGCGCAGCTGTTCGGGAGGCTGTGGGCAGCCGTGCCGGCAGGCTTGCGGGTCTACGGCGCTCCGTTGGACGTGCGGTTCTCGGACCGGGTGGAGGTGCAGCCGGATCTCCTGGTCGCCCTGGACGGTCCGCCGCGGGAGCGGCTCGATCAACTGCCGTTGCTCTGCGTCGAGGTGCTCAGCCCCAGCACCAAGCGGCACGACCTCGTGCTCAAGCGGCGGGCCTACGAACGCGGCCAGCTGCCGTCGTACTGGATCGTCGACCCCAAGGTGCCCTCGGTCACCGTCCTGGAGCTCGTGGACGGGGCCTACGTCGAGGTGGTTCAGGCCAGAGGCGCCGAGGTCGTGGCGGTGGCCGTGCCGTTTGCGCTGACGTTCACGCCGGACGACCTCCTGCGCTGACGCCAGCCGCTTGCACTCTCGGGGTGAGAGTGCCAACATGGAGGTAGCACTCGGACCCCTCGAGTGCCAGATCTCCCGGCGAGACCGGAAACCCGGTCGTCCGTCGCGGGCGCCGCGAGGAGATCGACAGCAGTTCCCGGAGCGGGAGGAATCCACAGCATGGCCAAGATCATTGCCTCCGACGAGGAGGCCCGCCGCGGTCTCGAGCGTGGCATGAACCAGCTCGCCGACGCCGTCAAGGTCACCCTCGGCCCGAAGGGCCGCAACGTCGTCCTGGAGAAGAAGTGGGGAGCCCCCACGATCACCAACGACGGCGTCTCCATCGCCAAG
>JBKJLP010000349.1:0-3016 GCA_046596735.1 Mycobacteriales bacterium
GTCGCCGCCCTCGGGGAGAGCTCACGATGCTGTTCTTCGGCTACACCCGGTGCCGAGACGTGTGCCCGACGACGATGGCAGACCTGGCCGCCGCCGAGCGCGCGCTGGACCCCACCCGCCAGGCACATGTGCGCGTCGTCTTCGTCACCGAGGCCCCACGGAACGACACCGCGCCGGTGCTTCGCACGTGGCTGGACCACTTTGATCCTGACTTCATCGGGCTGACGGGTGGTAACGCGATGTCGGCAGCCGCTTTGACTGCATTGAAGGCACCCGCAACGGAGATTGCGCGGCCCGAAAGACCGGACCCCGACGGCGCACCAGGTGCCGACACGGTCGATCACACGGGCAGTGTGTATGCGTTCGTAGGTGACCGTGTCGTCGTCTACACCGGCGGTACCACCCCGCGGGAGTACACCGCCGATTTCCGGGAGCTGCTTGCGTCGTGAAGTGCAGGAGACGGTCGGCGCATGAGTAACGGTCCGCTGCCCGAGCCGACCCGGCTCGAGCGGTGGATCTCCGACGGCGGGCCGATCGTCGACCTGCTGCTCCCCCGTACCGATGCCGGCGTCCTCGCCCAGGCGTTGGTCGTCCTTGCCGTTTTCGGCCTGTTGAGCCGACGGATGCACCGCCTCGGACTGCTGCAGCTGTGGGCCGGGTTGTTCGTCTTCACCGCCGGACTGTTCGTGCTGCGTGCCGCGCACTGAGGGAGCCTGGATGGAGGCTCTGGTGAACTTTGTGGAGACCGTTTCGATACTGACGCGTGTGGAGGAGGAGAACGATGGTGAGTAGAGCGGCGACCCCCTCGTCGGCCCGGAAAGGATCGGTCGGCCTGGCCGAGGCACCGGCCGGACCCGGTGGGTGCGACAGCGTCCCGGAGATGATGCCGACGTCCCAGCGCGACGATGCCCTTGCCCGGCTTTCGCGTGCGACCGGCCAAGTGCAGGGGATCTCCCGGATGGTTACGGAAGGCCGCCACTGCACCGAGGTGCTCCAGCAGATCGCTGCTGCGCAGAAAGCGCTCGACGGTGTGGGGACCATCGTCTTGCGCAACTATCTCGAGCGGTGCGTGACGAGGGCAATCGAGGGTGGTGACCCGCTGATCTATGACGACCTGATGCGGGTTTTTTCTCGCTACCGATGACTCTGGAGATGGATATGGCATGACCGATCGCACGGCAACGATCGATTGCTGCTCGGATCCCGTCGATGCGGCCTGGGGGCGCCTGCCGGGCGCGACTCCGCCGTTGGGCTGGTGGCTGCCCGCGCTGGTGTTTGCGGTGGCGTCGCTGGTGCTGTCACTAGTCGTCATTCTGGTTGTGCGGGCACCGGGTCCCCTCGATGACCCGCACCCAGCCAACCAGCGCAACGGCCTCCTGCTGAAGGGTCCGCAGCTCCCAGCGACGGTCGGGGAAGTCTCATTCGGCGGCCGAACCGTGGTCGTGTTGTTTGAGCGCCGAGCGCCTACCGGTCCTGACTTCCAGCGCTGGCTTTCGCAGGTCAGGCGAGGGGACGTCCGGGTGGCTATTGCCGTCGCTGGCCGCACCGCAACGCTGACCCTCGCGGAAGCTGTGGGCATTCCGACCCCGCTCGACGGCCGTCCGCCGATCGGCTACGCCATCGTGGATCCGGCGCGCCGCGTCCGCTACGCGACGTTGGATCCGTCGTACCTGCGGAACGCCTTTGAGGTCAACGTCATCACTCACGCCGTTGAGGATGACGGCGGATGAGCCTTCGTGCGGAGGACTGGGCGCGGGCCTACCGCCCGCTCGGCCCTCGCTCGCTTGTCGCGCAGCTCGTTGTCATCGTGCTCGCAGAGGTCGGGTTGTTCGCGAGCTACGGCGCCCACGACGCGCGCTTCCATTGGGCGACGCACTTTCTGGTGGCGCTTGCGTTCACATCCTTGCTCCTGCTCGCCCGGCTGATGCTCACAGGCGTTCCCGGTCCGCGACTGCTGCTTCTGCCCGTGTTGGCCTTCCATCTGTACGCGATGGCCCCGGACCTGCTCTTTCGCGCAGGTGTGCCGCATGACCGGTGGATGAACGTCTTTCTGGCCCACATCGCCGTGCATGATCTACCGGGCGGTGCCGCAACCTGGCTGGGGATCGCGCTCGCCTGCGCAGCCCTGTTCACGGCCGCCTTGACGTCGTGGTTACACAGCCGTCGGGCCGAGGCACTCGCCGGTATGCCGCCGGGGATCGGGCTGACGGGCATGGCTGTGCTTCGCCCACAGGCCGACCCCCGCGACGTCGTGCTTGGGCATAACGACGATGCCGAGGGTCAGCCGAGTGTGCTGCTCCTGCACGGCCTGGGATCGTCCGCTGCGTTCTGGCAGCCCGTGGCTTGCGAGCTGCGCGCGGCCGGCTGCCGCACCATCGCACCAGATTTGCTTGGCTTCGCCTCGTCCATCCGCCTCGGGACGCACTTTCACCTCGACGATCAGGCCGATGCAGTCATCCGCCTCCTTGAGGCGCACGCAGCTCAGGTCGACGGTCAACCCGAGCCGATGTGGCTGGTCGGGCACTCCTTTGGGGCGGTGGTCGCTGTCGCTGTCGCCTTGGACCGACCGCAACTGGTTCGCGGCGTGGTCCTCGTCGCTCCAGCGGTCTTCGCCGACGCGGCGACTGCCCGCAGGAGGATCGGTGGGCGCTCGTGGATAGCCCGGCAGGCCATGAACGGCTCTCCGGTCGCGGCAGTCGCTTGCGGCACGATGTGCTTGTTTCGGCGACCTCTGACCGGCCTGGCCCCGCGGCTGGCCCGGCGGATTGCGCCTGGCGTTTCGCCTGAGGTGGCTCGCGACGCTGTCACCTACGTCTGGCCGGCCTACCGCGACGGGCTGTCTAGCTTGCTCAAGGACAACCCACTCGTCGCCTGGTTAGCCGATCCGGCTCTCCCCACCGCAGTCATCCTCGGCAGCGAAGACCACACGGTTGTGCCAGTCGATGTTCGCCCCCTCGTTGGGCTCGATGTGGAGGTGACTGTGCTTGAGGGCACGCATTTCCTGCCGCTCGATGCG
>JBKJLP010000363.1:0-9293 GCA_046596735.1 Mycobacteriales bacterium
CCGACAGGAAGACCAGGACATCGCTGAAGTGCTGCGGGGCCGCGCAGGCGAGGGCACCGAGGTGCTGCCACTTTATGGCCGCCTGTCGGTCGCTGAGCAGCACAAGGTCTTCGAGGCGAGCACTGCTCGGCGCCGGGTCGTACTCGCCACCAACGTCGCCGAGACCAGCCTGACCGTGCCGGGCATCCGCTATGTGGTGGATCCCGGTACGGCGCGGATCTCCCGCTATAGCTCGCGTACCAAGGTCCAGCGGTTGCCGATCGAGAAGATCAGCCAGGCCTCGGCGCGTCAGCGCTCGGGTCGATGCGGCCGCGTCGCTGACGGGGTCTGCATCCGGCTTTACGACGAGGAGGACTACGAGAGCCGCTCGCCGTACACCGATCCCGAGATCCTGCGTACCAACCTTGCCTCGGTGATCCTGCAGATGACCGCGCTGCGACTAGGGGAGGTCGCGGACTTCCCGTTCCTGGATCCGCCGGACCGGCGCAACATCAAGGACGGCCTCGACCTCCTTCACGAACTCGGAGCGCTGGACGACCAGCGCGTCCTTACGCAGACCGGCCGGTCACTGGCGCAACTGCCGATCGATCCGCGGCTGGGTCGGATGGTCCTCGAGGCGCACGAACAGGGCTGCCTGCGCGAGGTGTTGATCATCGCCGCGGCCCTGAGCATTCAGGATCCACGCGAGCGACCGAGTGACAAGCAGCAGCAGGCCAACGAGTGGCATGCCCGCTTCGCCGACCCCACGTCAGACTTCCTGAGCTACCTGAACCTCTGGAATTACCTTCAGGAGCAGCAGAAGGCCCTGTCCGGCAACGCATTTCGGCGAATGTGCCGGACTGAGTTCCTCAATTGGCTGCGCATCCGGGAGTGGCAGGACTTGCACAGCCAACTGCGCCGGGTGTCTAAAACGCTCGGCCTCTCGCTCGACAGCGGGCAGGCTTCCGCGGACACCGTGCACCAAGCGCTGCTCGCCGGACTGCTTAGCCACATTGGTCTGCGCGATGCCGACAAGCGCGAATATGTCGGAGCGCGTGGCGCCCGGTTCGCCATCGTCCCCGGATCGACGCTGCACAAGAAGCAGCCGACCTGGGTGGTCGCGGGCGAGTTGGTTGAGACCAACCGCATGTGGGGCCGCACGGTTGCGCGCATCTCCCCGGAGTGGGCCGAGCAACTCGCCCCACACCTGGTCACGCGTTCTTACAGCGAGCCGCATTGGGAGAAGAAGCAGGGCGCTGTCATGGCGTACGAGCGGGTGACGCTCTACGGCGTCCCGCTGGTCGCCCGGCGCAAGGTGGGCTACGCCAAGGTCGACCCGGAGTACGCCCGTGACGTCTTCCTGCGCAGCGCACTGGTGGAGGGTGACTGGGAGACTCACCATGCGTTCTTCACCGACAACCTTCGGCTGCTCGATGATGTCCAGGAGTTAGAAAGCCGAGCCCGTCGGCGCGGGATCGTGGTCGACGACGAGGCGCTGTTCGCTTTCTACGACGGACGCATCCCTACCGACGTCGTTTCCGGGGCGCACTTCGATGCTTGGTGGAAGAACGCTCGGCGCGAGACCCCCGATCTGCTCACCATGTCGATGGCGATGCTGGTGCAGAGCGACGTGGACCCGGGTGATTACCCGGACACCTGGCAGCAGGGCGAACTTCGCCTGCCGCTGACCTACCAATTCGAGCCGGGCACCGACGCAGATGGCGTGACGGCGCACGTGCCCGTGGCCGTGTTGCCGGCGCTGTCGTCGTACGGCTTTGACTGGCAGGTGCCGGGGCTGCGCGAGGAGCTCGTCGCGGCGCTGATCAAAGCGCTGCCTAAGCCGATTCGCGTCAAACTCGTGCCCGCAGCCGACACGGCCCGCGCGGTTCTCGCCGTGCTCGAACCGAGGCAGGAGCCGCTCCTCGCCGTCCTGGAACGCGAGCTGCTCCGCCTGCGCGGCGTCGACGTACGCCGGGAGGACTGGCAGCTTGAGCGGGTGCCTAGCCACCTGCAGATGACCTTCCGGGTCGAGGACAGCCAAGGCCGCGCACTCGCGGAGGGCAAGGACCTCGCCGCCCTGCAGGCCGAACTGGCGCCCACCGTGCGGCGCGCGCTGTCGGCAGCGTCCGGGGGAGTGGAGCAGACCGGGCTGACGTCGTTCGTCGAGGTGCCGCGATCGGTGCCGGCCGGGGTCGGGGTCACCGGATTCCCGGCCTTGGTCGATGAGGGTGACACGGTGGCGCTGCGGGTGCTCGGCACCGCAGCGGAGCAGCAGCAGGCCATGCGAGCTGGCGTACGCCGGCTCTTGGTGCTCAACGTCCCGTCACCGGTGAAGGCGGTCGCGAGCGGGCTCGGCAACGCGTCCAAGCTCGCGCTGTCGACCAGTCCGCACGGCTCAGTCAATGCGCTGCTGACCGACTGCGTGAGCTGCGCCGTCGACGATCTGATGACCAAGGCCGGTGGTCCGGCCTGGGATGTAGTTGGCTTTGCCCGACTGCGCGACGCCGTGCGCGGCGACCTCGTCGACGTCACCGAAGCGGTGGTCCGGGTGGTGGAGCAGGTGCTGGTGCGCTGGCAGAAATTGACGCCGCAAGTCCAAGGAAGCTCGACCGCCCAGACGGACCTGCGGACCCAGCTTGCGACGTTGATCGTCCCTGGCTTCGCGACCACGACCGGGCGGCCGCGCCTGGCCGATCTGGTGCGCTACCTGGATGCGATGCAGGCCCGGCTGGATCGACTGCCCCAGCACGCCGAGCGGGATCGGCTGACGATGCTTGGCGTACACGCCGTCGAGGACGAGTTGCGCCAGCTGCAGGCTCGTCGCCCGGCCGATCCCGCCGTCGAGGAGATCGTCTGGCTCGTCCAGGAGTTGCGGCTGTCGTTGTTCGCGCCGGGGATGAAGACGCGCCAACCCGTGTCGGAGAAGCGCGTGTTCAAGGCGATCGACGCGCTGCTCTGAGTCAGCGCAGCCCGAGTCGCCAGGCGTACAGAACTGCAGCCGTGGCCGTTGCCAGGTTGAGACTGCTGACCCCAGGCTGCATCGGCAGCCGCACGACCTGGTCCGCCCGCTCGCGAAGTTCGGCTCCCACTCCGGCGCGTTCGCTACCGACCACGAGGACCGCAGCGTCAGGGATCGTCGCGAGGCCGCCGCCGTCGGCGTCGAGGACGAGGACGATTCCGTGCAGCTCGGCTGCGCTTGTACGCACGACCGGCAAGGCGAAGTGGAGTCCGGCGGAGCCACGTACGACCGCCGGGTGCCAGGGATCGAGGGCGCCGGTGAGCGCAACGCCGCTCGCGCCCGCCGCCGCCGCGACGCGGATGACCGCACCCGCATTGCCCGGGTGCTTCGGGTCGTCGACGACGACCAGCGGACTGGTCCGGGAGGTCAACACCGAACGGTCCTCCGGCGGTCGCGTTGCGGTGCCGCGCACGCCGGTGGGATGACTGCAGTCGCCCACGACAGCGAGCGACTGAAGTAAGGCCGCGACATCCGGCGCCATCCGGTCAGCGAGGGCGAGGGCTGCCTCGAGGTCGCGTACAACCACGGTCTGCATGAGCTCGGGTGCGAACCGCAGGGCGTGCTTGACCGCGTGGAAACCCTCCAGGACAACGGGTTCGGCGGCGGTCACCCCCACAGCCTGCCCGAACACGGTGAGGTGCACGGAACGGCGGGCCTCCTCGAAGAGAGGGCCCGCCGCCGGTGTACGTGGGGACTAGTCGTCCCAGGGACCGAAGTCGTCGTTCATGACGTTCCTTTCGAAGCCGCCACCGCTGTGCTTCACCTGGTGGGGGCGGGGTGATGAAAAGGTCTTCACGCGAGTCGCGGAGGGCGCAGATCAGGGTCCGGGAGGTGGTCACCGGGCAACCGCTGTGCGGGCTGCTGTAGAAGAGACTACATGGAAACCGACTTCGCAGGCCGTGTTGCCCTCATCACCGGTGGAACCAGGGGGATCGGGTTCGGCATCGCGCAGGAGCTCGTGTCCCGTGGAGCCAAGGTGGTCATCACCGCCCGCAAACCCGACGAGCTCGAAGCAGCTGTTCAGAAGTTGGGCGCGGACAACGCCGTCGCGGCGCGTGGCAGCGCCGACGACGAGGAGCACCAAGTAGCGGCAGTTTCCCTTGCCTACGAGCGTTTTGGGGGCCTGCACCACCTCGTCAACAACGCGGCGGTCAACCCGCAGTACGGCCCCCTGATGGAGGCCGACCTCAACGCCGTACGCAAGATCATGGAGGTCAACGTGACCGCCATCCTGGGCTGGACCCAGCAGGCTTGGCGGGCTGGACTCAGCGAGGGCGGCAGCATCCTGAACGTCGCCAGCGTCGGCGGGATCGCCGCTGGGGCGCCGATTGGGGCCTACAACGTCAGCAAGGCTGCCCTCATCCACCTCACCCGCCAACTCGGTATCGAGCTCGGACCGAAGGTCCGCGTCAACGCGATCGCTCCCGCGGTGGTCAAAACGACGTTCGCTAGCGCGCTGTACGAGGGTCGCGAGGACGAGGTCGCGCAGGCCTACCCGCTCAAGCGCCTCGGCGTTCCGGAGGACACCGCCAAGGCTGGGGCGTTCTTACTCAGTGACGACGCGAGCTGGATCACCGGCGAGACCCTGGTCGTCGACGGAGGCATCACCCTCGGTCGCTAGGTTGGTGTCCCCAAGCAGACGAGAACTCAGGAGAGACAGTGGCGGACGGACGCGAGCAGCTCAAGGCGATGGTCGGCGAGAAGCGCGGTCCCAGCGAGTGGCTGCTGGTCGACCAGGACCGGGTTAACGCCTTTGCGGAGGCAACCGAAGACCGGCAGTGGATCCACATTGACCCGGAGGCGGCCAAGAACGGTCCGTTCGGGCACACGATCGCCCACGGCTACCTGACGCTTTCGCTTCTGCCGCACCTGGCCGGCGGGCTGCTCCCGATCGTTGATGGCGTCGCTGGCGGCATCAACTACGGAAGCAACAAGGTGCGCTTCCCGAGTCCGCTGCCGGTAGGCACGCGGGTCCGGGCGCACAGCACGCTGGTCGACGTCGCCGACCACGCGATGGGTGTCATGCTCACCCAGAAGGTCGAGATCGAGGCTGAGGGCATCGACAAGCCGGTCTGCGTTGCTGAGGCGCTTTCGCTGCTCTTCTTCGGCTAGTCCGCGTCAGGTTCGGCGCGGCGGTGCGTCGCTGCGGCTCCGGCTGCGGCTGCCACCGCTGCGGTGCCAACCACCGCCAGAAGCTCGCTGCCGCCGGTGGCAGCCAGGGAGCCGCCACCGGCTGTCGACCCGTTGCGGTTGCCGCCCTGGTTGGCGCGAGGTCCTGCGCCACCGCTCGTTACTGGGCGCTGGATTCGGGCGTTGACGTCGTAGGACCAGTTGCGATCACCGAGATTTCCCAGCGTGTAATACGGATAAAGCCCGAGGTATTCACCGCGGGAGCGCTCCGACCAGGCCCTGGCCTCCGGGGCAGCGGTCTTGTAGAAGTTGACGAGGTAGCCGGTTTCGTAGAGCCGTACGACGGTGTAACCGCCGGGATACTCCTTGGTCGCACCGCCCTCGAAGAACGGGACAGTTCCGGTGCCTGTTGCCGTGCTCCGGTTGTTGCGATGTGTGTGGCCGGAGTAGACGCCACCAACGTTGTCATGCTTGGCGAGGAGCTCGCGAAAGGTACGCGCGTCCTCGGGCTTGACGCCGAAGACCCCTGGCGGGGTCTGGGTGATCGATGCCGTGTCGCTGGCCGGGTGATGGAACAGCGGGATGACGACCTCCCCGCGCTCGAGTTCAGCCTCAAGAAAATCGAGCTCAGTCTTGGGCAGGATCCCCATGCCCGCAGGGTCGTTGCTGTCCAGGCCCACGAACCGATATCGCGCGTCGTCGGTCCCTACGGTTACCGAGAAGCGCGTCGAGTCGCCGAGGAAGCCACCGGAGAAGGCGTCGCCGAAGCAGTCGTTGGCCGCACCCTCCTTGCTGCAGTCCGTGTAGAGATCGCCACTGTGCGGCCGGTCGTGGTTGCCGCGGGTGACGTAGTAGGCAGGCGCGTCGCCTGGCGACAGGTGCGTCGCGCCGGCGAGGGTGCCGAAAGCATCCAGCACCTTCCGTGACTCCGCGACTTCCTTGGGACGGGCCTCCGAGGTCAGGTCGCCGTTAGCCAGCAGGAGGGTGCAACCGCGGGCCTTGGCCTCGGCAACCGCGGCGATGCCCATGAAGCGCCAGTACGGGTCATTCGGGTCGGCCTTGTAGCCGGGCGGCAGACCCCCTCCTGGGAGGGCGTCGTTACCCAGGATGAGTCCGGACGTGCCTTCGCCGAAATGCATGTCGTTGAGCCACGCGACGCGGCCGATCTCCTTGCCAGGTGGGGGAGTCATCGTGGTGAACACCGGCGGGGCAGCGCTGGGCGGCACGAGGTTGGGCAGGGACAAGACGGTCGGCTCGGCGGGGATGCCGTTGCTTTCCGCGCGCCAGTAGTAGGTCGTGCCGGGGCGAAGTCCACGCACTTCGACGTAGTGGTAGGGCGTCGCAGCATGAGCTCCGACTTCGGTCCACGTCGAAGGATTCGGGTCGGTTCCGATGAGCACCCGACCTGGGGCGGCGACCGGAGTGGGACGCCCGAACTCATCCGGCGTCGTGGCGTCGCCGGTAAACCACGTGATGATGGCCTCGGTGTCGGTCACGGTGACCAGTTCGAGGTGCATCGGGATGGCCGGTCCGGCGGCAAAAGCCTGGTCCACCAGGGAAAACCCGCCAGCGAGTTTGGCAGCCGGGAAGGTGGCTGCGACGAGCGCCCCGTAACGCAGGATCTGTCGCCGGCTGAGATTGGTCTGACACATGCCGGTCAGTCTGCACCGCAGCAGCGAAAGCCGCTCACACCCCGGGCGTCAGCACCGTGACCTCGTCGCGGACGGCGTCGTAGGTGATCGTGCCACGCTCGAACACGACCACGCGCACCGTCGGGTTGGCCGCGCTCTTCCATGGCCAGTTGCGCTCTTCGTCCTCGTCCCGGATCGGGAAGCCTAGAGAAGACGTCTCCGCCCCGAGCTCGACGTACCTGTCGGCGATGTGCCGCGACATCCAGTGAGCCCCGGTCGCCGGGCTGTAGGAGATGCGACCTGACTCGAACGGCTGGACGCGGCCGTCGCTGATCTTGTGCTCGGACGCCGACGGGAAGCCGAGTGGACCGTCCTCGGTCCGAGCCCGAAGGTAAGCCTCGGCTATGAGGTCGTACGTTGCGAAAGCCACCGCGCCGTTGCGCTGCGAGAGCCGGCCGCGCTGGAGGGCGACTGCTACGCCGTCACCGCCCGCCACCGTGGCCGAGTCAGCTGTCGGGAACCCGAGCGGTCCGGCCTCTCCGCCAAGGGCGGCGTAGTTGAACGCCAGGGGATGGGTCATGACAAAGGCGCCGAGATCGGGGTGCGCGCTGATCCGCCCGTTCTGGAAACGGCTGGCGAAGCCCCCCGCCGTACGCACGTTGCCGGTCATCGGATAACCCAGAGCGCCGCCCTCAGCCCCCTCGACCACGTAGCGCTTGGCGATGGCGCCCACCGTCTCGAAGGCCCCCGTCCCGCTGCTGAAAGAGATGCGACCGTTCTCGTACCGCTGGGCCCGGCCGCCCCGCACCGCGACTTCGCCGTAGACCGTGGCGCCGAGGACCGACCCGTTCTCACCCAGCGCGATATAGCGCTTGCTGATCGCGGTGAACGCGCTCGGCAGCTGGCCCGAGTTGTGGTCGCGGGTTGCGTTGTCCGTCGCTGGCGCTGTCGAGCACTTCTCCCATTTCCACGGCGGGGTGCAGGAGACCACGCGGCATTGCACCCCGCCGACCTGGGCCACCTCCTGGTGGCACTGGCCGTAGCGAAAGGCGTTGCAGCAGTTCTTGCGCTGGTCGCAGCCACCGCTCGGCCCGCATTGGCAGCTGCAGGACCAACAGCTACGGCTGCAGATGCCCGACCCGCCGCCGCCGGCGGCGCACCGTGAGCAGGTCGCATTGCAGTCGACGATGTAGCGGGCCTTGCCACCGCACAGCGAAGCGCCGTCGGCCTTCCACCAACCGGCCGCGATCGAGCCGGGTGGGCACGCGTTGATGCCGTCGTTGATCGTTGCGCAGAACACCGTCCAGCCCGCCGCGCAACTCGCGGACGGACCACACACTGAGGCGTACGCGGTCCCCGGACGCAGCACGAAGCCGACCGAGTCGACGGCCAGCGCGCTACCGACGACTCCGGCGCGCACCAGGAACCCGCGTCGCGACGTGCGACGGGACAGCCAGCCGGTCACGCCATCGGCCATCCGCTGGGTCGGCGAGGCGGCGCTGGTCCGGCCCAGGCCAGCCAAGGCATCCGCAGTCGCCGACGTCATGAGCGCGCTCCGATCGTGAGGCCCCGCAGGAGTTCAGCGACGCGTACGGCACCGGGGGACCGGCGGGCGTGACTGCCAAGAACGGCGTGCAGCGCGAAAGGTCGGCCCGCCACGGCGAAGAACCACTGAGCCCCGGTGGCCTGGCCCACCGTGCGTTGCAGGACCGACGGCGAGAAGTCCGTCGGTCGGGGTACGGGCACGCGAGCGGAAGCGAACAGGACCTTGTCGGCGTCGCGCTGGTCGTACTCCAGCAGCGTCACCAGGGCGTCGTTGGGGCCGAGGTGTTCCACCACGCCGCTGCCAAAGTCGCCACGGTTGGCGGGGAGCGGCACCGTCGCTGCGTGCAGGACGACGTTGGCCGGACGCCCAGGTTGAGAGGCTTCCTGGCGACGCAGACGCGCCTCCCAGCCGATCGGTAGCTCGAGGCTGATCCCTCCGGCCACGAAGTGCATCAGCCCACCACAGCGAGGGCGCCAGCGGCGACGACCAGGACGCCGGCTGTCACCGGCGTGAGCAGGCGGCGGGTCGACTCCAGGCGTGCGGCCACGCGGCGCAGGTCGGCGACCGTGGTCACCCTTCGCAGGGTGAGCAGCGGCAGCGCTCGCACCAACCCAAAGGTAGCGCCGACGGCTGCGCCCGCAAGCAGGCTCCCGGACAGCAGGGCCAGCCCGAGAACGGCGTAGGTCGACGCGCTGCTCACGATGGTCACGACGCCCAGACCCAGTTGCAGTCCGTACGCAGCGCCGTAGACGCCGCCGCGGTAGCGGGTAAGCCAGTCCTCGTCGACCTGGCGCCGACCATGCGGCGGCCAACCGGCCACGTCAGCCACGGCACACGCCACCAGCACGACGACAGCCAGGCCGATGCGCGGACCCGTGAGCAGCGATCCGATGAGCCCCAGCAGGCCGCCCAGGGAACCCCCGCCCACGATGGAACCCAGGATGTACGCGGTGGCCGTCAGGCCCCACCGGTGGCCGCGAGCCCGCTC
>JBKJLP010000018.1:0-2891 GCA_046596735.1 Mycobacteriales bacterium
TCGCGCAGTTGCACGTCGACCTCGCGGAGATCCCGGCGGTGTGGGAGGCAATCGATCGGCGGGAGCGCGAGGCAGAACGGGTCTCGCTGAAACCGCTTCTCCAACCAGAGCGCGTCGCCTTGGTGGGCAGCGCTAGACCCGAGAGCATCGCGAGTCTGATTCACGACAGCCTTCGAGCCTCGGGCTACGCCGGTCGCATCGACCGACTCGGCAGGCAGACGAGGCTGACCGAACTCCCCCAGGCCCCAGATCTTGTCGTGGTGGCCGTACCCAGCGACCGCGTACTGGCAGTGGCTCGTGACGCTGCGGCCTGCGGCGCCCGCGGCCTGGTGGTCATCAGCGCCGGCTTCGCCGAGTCAGGACCTGCCGGGCGGGTGCGACAGGCAGAACTCCTACAGGTCTGCCGCACGGCAGGCATGCGACTGATCGGGCCCAACTGCCTCGGGATCGTCAACACCGACCCCGCCGTAGCTCTGAACGCCACCTTTTGCGATGCCAAGCCACGTGCAGGTTCTGTTGCCCTCGTGTCGCAGTCCGGCGCGGTCGGCATCGCCGCGCTGCGCCACGCCGAGGCACGTGGCGCAGGCCTGTCGATGTTTGTCTCGACCGGCAACAAGGCCGACGTGTCGGGCAACGACCTGCTTGCCTACCTCCAGGACGATCCCCGCACCCGCGTCATCGCGCTCTACCTCGAATCTTTCGGCAACGCCCGCAAGTTTGTACGCCTAGCGCGCACGGTCGGCCAGACCAAGCCGGTCGTGGTCGTCAAAGCAGGTCGGTCCGTGGCCGGCGCGAAAGCCGGCGAGTCACACACCGCGGCAGCCGCAACGCCGGACATCGCGATCGACGCACTGCTACGGGAAGCCGGCGTGCTGCGCGCCAACGACCTCGACGAGCTTTTCGACATCCTGTCGATCCTCGAGCCCGCGCGGCTACCTCAGGGCCATCGCGTCGCGATCATCGGCAACTCCGGTGGCCCCGGAGTGCTGGCTGCCGATGCGTGCGACGAAGCCGGCTTGCTGCCGGCCCAACTGTCCGCGACAACGACCGCCCAACTGGCGGCACTGCTCCCGCCCGGGGCTTCACCCCGGAATCCGGTTGATCTCCTCGCGACCGTAGCGCCGGACGCCTTCACCGAGGCCGTACGGCTGGTGATGAAGGACCCTGGGGTCGACTCCGTCGTCGCGATCTACACCCCCTTGATCCGAGGGTCTGAGGATGCCTACGCCGACGCACTGTCCCAACTGCAGAGCGAGGCAGACGACCTGCCCATTGTCGCGGTATTCCCCGGCGTGGTGGAGTCCCCGGCGATTCTCGAGCAACGCGAGGGCGGCGCCCTGCCGTTCTTCGAGTTCCCCGAGCGCGCGGTGCGCGCCCTCGGTCGCGCCGCGACCTACGCAACGGGCCGAAACCGTCCCGACGACTCCCCCGGTGCCCGCACCCCTCCCCATGCCCTTGTAACGGCCCGCCGGGTGCTGGCTGCACGCGCTCCCACCGGGTGGCTCTCACCTGCTGAGGCCGTGGCGGTCCTGGAGGCCTACGGCGTCCCCTGCGCGCGGGTTATCGAGGTGGACACCGCCGAGCGGGCGCGCACTGCGGCCGACGACTTGGGCTATCCGGTTGCCCTGAAAGCCGCCGGACCATCCGTCGTACACAAGGCCGACGTTGGCGGCCTCGCTCTGGACCTGTCGGGCCCGGCTGAGGTGCTCTCTGCGTATGCCACGTTGAAGACCAATGTGGGTGCCGCCATGACCGGCGCTGTCGTTCAGCGAATGCACGACAGCAGCGGAGGCTTTGAGCTCATCGTCGGCCTCACCGTCGACGACGCTGTCGGACCGCTGTTGGTGGTGGGAGCGGGCGGCACGCTCACCGATCTCATTGCAGATCGGGTGGTCCGGGTCCCGCCGACGACTTACCAGCGCGCGGTCGAGCAGGTGTCCGCGTTGCGTTACGCCCCGATGTTTGGTGGCTTCCGCAACCTTCCCGCGCTCGATCTCGACGCGACTGTAGAGGTCATGCTCGCCCTGGGCGCTCTTGCCCGTGAGTTGCCCGAGGTCCGCGAGTTGGACATCAATCCCTTACTGATCCGCACCGATGGCGTCAGCGGTCTCGACGTCCGAATCAGGATCGGCGACGGCGACGGCGAGCACGCCGTGCGCAGTCTCAAGGGCCCGTAAGTCAGCAACGCAGCACGGCTAAGGTCCCTACTGGTACGGGCGATCCCAGCCCCGGGCAAGGACGGTGGAGATCGTGACAGCGACAGGTCCGCCGCTGACTCCTGAGTTGCCGACGTCGGCGCTGGTGGAGCGGATCCGGGCCAGCGTGATCGGTGAGACCGAGGTGTTCGACGGGCCGTACGGCCCGCGGATGATCACCTACGCCGACTACACCGCGTCCGGTCGGGCCCTGACGTTCGTGGAGGACTTCATCCGCGCGGAGGTTCTTCCTCGGTATGCCAACACGCACACCGAGAGCTCGGGGACCGGACTGCAGACGACCCGACTCCGGGAGGATGCGCGCCGGCTGATTGCCCGAGCACTGGGGGCCGACGATCGGACACTGGTCCTCTTCTGCGGGTCCGGCGCCACTGGGGCGATCGACAAGTTGGTGGGCATCCTCGGCCTTCGTGTCCCCTCACCGCTGGAGGATCAGTACCAGCTGTCCGACCACATCCCTGCCGCCGAGCGGCCCGTTGTCTTCATCGGGCCCTATGAACACCACTCCAACGAACTGCCGTGGCGCGAGTCAGTGGCCGACGTCATGGTGATCCCGGCCGACCCAGACGGTCACATCGACCTTGGGCGGTTGAAAGAGGAGCTCACGCGGTACGCCGACCGGCCCCTTCTCATCGGGTCCTTCTCGGCTGCGTCCAACGTGACCGGCATCCGCAG
>JBKJLP010000268.1:0-6422 GCA_046596735.1 Mycobacteriales bacterium
GTCCGATAGCCCGTTGGTGACGCTGTCAGTGGTGATGCTCTTGAGCCCGAGCAGGTCCAGGTTGCCGATGAGGCCCCCACTGGCGTCTGGCGCGAACGCCAGTGAATAGCCGTACAGGACCCACAGGACACTCACGATGCCGATCGCACTGAACGACATCATCAGCATGTTCAGGACCGACTTCGAACGGGTCATGCCACCGTAGAAGAAGGCGAGCCCGGGGGTCATGAACAACACCATGGCTGCGCTCGCGAGCACCCAGGCGGTCGTGCCGCTGTCGAGTTCCATGCTTCTCCTCAGAGCTGCGGATGTTGCTCATGACAGTGGCTGTCGGGTGTTTCGTCTGCGGTGCAGCCCGTGTTTCGCCCGGGTGACAGTTCAGGGCGCGTGTTTCGCGGACATGAACGTGCCTCCCTGCGGAGCGGACCGGTAGACACGACCCATGAGTAGATGGTTGGACGAAACCGGTGGTGACCGCGGGAGTTCGTACGACGAGCGGTTCCAACAGCTGGCAGCGAGCGGCGCGGACGTGCACGGCGAGGCCGATTGCGTCAGCGAACTCCTGCCCGCAGGTGCCGTCCTGGACGCCGGCTGCGGCACCGGTCGGGTTGCGATCGAGCTGGCCCGCCGAGGCTACGACGTGGTCGGCACCGACAGCGACGACTCGATGCTGCAGGTCGCCCGCGGACGGGCCCCGCAGCTGACCTGGCGGCTGCAGGACCTGGTCGCGCTGAACGACGATGCGGCATACGACCTGGTGGTCGCGGCCGGCAACGTCATGGTCTACATCGCCGAGGGCACCGGACCGGCCGTCGTCGCGGCGATGGCGCGCGCGCTGCGGCCCGGAGCGCTGCTCGTCTGTGGCTGGCAGACCGAGCACGCCGCCGACAACGGGCGCCCCACCCTGCCGGTCGCCGCCTACGACGCGTGGGCGGCCGCTGCCGGCCTCGTGCCGGTCGCGCGCTGGTCGACGTGGGACGGCCAACCCTGGGAAGTCACGTCGGGCTGGTGCGTCGCCGTGGACCGGCGGCCGCTGAGTTAGAGAGCGGCCTCGTCGCCGAGGAGAGCATCGACGAACGCCTCTGCCTCGAACGGCGCCAGGTCGTCCGGGCCTTCGCCCAGGCCAATCAGCTTGACCGGAATCCCCAGCTCGCGCTGGACACTCAGGACGATCCCGCCCTTGGCAGTGCCGTCAAGTTTGGTGAGGACGATGCCGGTGACGTCGACGGCTTCGGTGAAGACGCGGGCCTGGACGACCCCGTTCTGACCGGTCGTCGCGTCCAGCACCAGCAGCGTCTCGTCGACCGGGCCGTGCTTCTCCACGACCCGCTTGACCTTGCCGAGCTCATCCATCAGCCCGGTCTTGGTGTGCAGGCGGCCGGCGGTGTCGATGAGCACCGTGTCGACCTTGACCTCGATGCCCTTCTTGACCGCGTCAAAGGCGATGCTGGCGGGGTCGCCACCCTCGGGCCCTCGTACGGTCTGGGCCCCCACTCGGTCGCCCCACGTCTGCAGTTGGTCCGCAGCAGCAGCGCGGAAGGTGTCCGCAGCGCCGAGCAGGACCGTGCGGCCGTCGGCCACCAGAACGCGGGCGAGCTTGCCGCAGGTGGTGGTCTTGCCGGTGCCGTTGACGCCCACGACGAGGACGACGGCCGGTCGGCCATCCGGGTGCGGCAGGGTCTTGAGGGTGCGGTCGGTGTCGGCGCCGATCGCTGCGACCAGTTCCTCGCGCAGCAGCGTCCGCAGCTCGGCCGGACTGCGCACACCCTCAACGCGGACCCGGGTCCGCAGTCGCTCGACCAGATCAGACGTGGTGCGTACGCCGGTGTCGGCCTGGAGCAGGGTGTCCTCAACCTCTTCCCAGGTGTCCTCGTCCAGGACGTCGCGCGAGAGCAAGGCAAAGAGGCCGCGACCGAGGGTGCCCTGCGAACGGGCCAGCCGGGCGCGCAGCCGGGTGAGCCGCCCGGCGCTGGGCTCGGGCACGTCCAGCGGCGGACCGACCGACACGGCATCGGTGGCCAGTACCGGAGCCGATTCCTCGGGCAGTGCCAGCGTGGTGACCGGGCGCTTGGGGGTGTCCCGTGGAACCTCGGCGTCATCCCCGACCCCGGGGCGGTAGTCGACGCCCGGAGCGGGCGGCAGCTTCGGTCCGCGCCGTTGGCTCACCAGGGCGAAGGCAGCCACCACGGTGACGACGAGGATAGCGAGGACGAGGGCGAGAATTTCCAGCACCAAATCTGTCTACCAGCGAAGGGACAGTCCGCTCAGGCGGGCTCGTGCTCCCGCAACCGCTGGCTGACCACGGCCGAGACCCCGTCGCCGCGCATCGTCACGCCGTACAACGCATCGGCGATCTCCATCGTGCGCTTCTGGTGCGTGATGACGATGAGTTGGGAGGCGTCGCGCAGTCCCTCGAGCAGCTCGAGGAGGCGACCGAGATTGCGGTCGTCCAACGCCGCCTCGACCTCGTCCAAGACGTAGAAGGGCGAAGGTCGGGCGCGGAAGATCGCGACCAGCATGGCGATGGCCGTCAGGGACCGCTCGCCGCCCGACAGCAGCGACAGCCGGCTGACCTTCTTACCGGCCGGCCGAGCCATGACCTCGATGCCGCTGACCAGCAGGTCATCGGGGTCGGTGAGGACGAGCTTGCCCTCACCGCCCGGGAACAGCGTGGCGAAGACGTGGACGAACTCGCGCGCGGTGTCCTCGAAGGCGCTGCGGAACACCTCGTGGATCCGGTCATCCACCTCGCTGATGACGGTGAGCAGGTCGCGCCGGGTCGCCTTGAGGTCCTCGAGCTGGGTGGTGAGAAACGCCGAGCGCTCCTCGAGTGCGGCGTATTCCTCCAACGCGAGCGGATTGACCCGCCCGAGCAGAGCGAGCGCCCGGTCCTGTGCTGCGGCCCGCTTCTCCTGCGCCGTGCGGTCGTACGCGACGGGCTCGCCATCCTCGACCGGGACGAGGACCTCGGGGCCGTATTCGCCGAACAGCTGCTCGAGCGGCACGGCGTACTCCTCCACGGCGCGCGCCTCGAGCGCCTCGATCCGCAGCCGCTGCTCAGCCCGCGCGACCTCGTCGCGGTGAACGACGTCGGTGAGCCGGTCGAGCTCAGCAGCGAGCTCACGACCACGGTTGCGCAGCGACAGCAGCTCGCCTTCGGTGACCGTGCGGTCGGACTGCGCCTGCTCGCGCTCGGCTGCGGCCGCGAGGAGCGAGGCGGCAACGCTGGTGAGCGCTAGCCGTGCGACGCGGACCACCTCAGCGGCGACGATGGCGCCCTGGGCCCGGCGCTCCCGCAGGGCGATCAGTCGCTCGCGGGAGGCGCGTTCCTCGGCTGCGGCGCGCTCCAGCGACTGCGCCCGACCCGCGAGTGCCCTGGCCCGCTCCTCGCCCGTACGCACCGCAAGGCGCGCCTCGACCTCCGCGGCCCGAGCCTCTGTCGCCTCCTGCGCGAGGCGGTCGCGCAGGACGGTGGAGGGCTCACCCTCATCCGGGGCGGCCTCGGCCGCAGCGAGGCGCTCCTCGAGCTCGACGAGCCCGGACAGGTCGCGGTCGCGGGCTTCCTCGGCACGCACCTGGGCCTGGCGTACGCGACCGGCCTCGGATTCGGCGCCGCGCGCGGCCGCAGCCAGCAGGCCGAGCTGTTCGGCCAGCGCAGCCATCCTGGCGTCGTTGGCGTTGAGCTGGGTCAGGCTCTGCTCGGTGACGGCGGCTGCCCGCTCGACGTCGGCCTGCGCGGTAGAGACCTCGAAGCGGAGGCGCTCGTGCCGTCGCTGGGCCTCATCGTGGGCTGTGGACGCCTCATCCACCGCGGCCTGCACCTCGAGCAAAGAGGGAGCGCTGGCGGACCCGCCGATCGCCCAGTCGCTCCCGACCAGGTCACCTTCGGCCGTGACCGCACGCACACTGGGCAGCGCCTCCACCAGAGCCTGAGCCGCCGGGAGGCCCTCGACGACCGCGACCCTGGACAGGGCCCGCGCCAGCGCAGGGCGCAGGCTCTCCGGTGCCTCCACCAGGTCGATCGCCCAGCGCGCGCCAGCCGGCAAGGCGGGCCACGGCGTGGCATCGTCGTACGCCCCACCGCCGACGAGCAGGCCAGCCCGGCCAGCGTCGTCCTTCTTGAGCCGAGAGAGTGCCTGCACGGCCGCGGCCGGGGAGGAAACGGCCACGGCATCGGCGACAACGCCAAGCGCCGCGGCGACGGCATGCTCGTGTCCGTGCTGGACGGTGACAAGCGCAGCGACCGAGCCGAGCACGCCGGGCAGGTCGGCGACCAGCAGAGCGCCGGCGCCGTCCTTGCGGTTGAGCGAGAGCGCCAGCGCGTCGCGACGGGCGGCCCACGTGGAGCGGTCCCGCTCGGCCTCTCGCTCGTCGACCTGCAGCGCGACGAGCCGATCCTGGGTTTCGGCATGCGCGGCGGTGGCGCGCTCATGCTGGCTGTCCAGGTCCTCCTCGCCCTCGTCCAGGCCGGCCGCCTCCGCCTGCAGGGCATCGACGTCAGCGTGGGCCTGGGTCACGCGTGCCTCGGCCTCGGCCAGCGCACCGGCGAGGCGGCCGAGTTCGGCTTCCGCACCCTCAGCACGCGAGCGCAGCGCGCCCACCTGTCCGCGCAGCCGAGCGAGCCCCTCACGACGGTCCGCGACCGCACGCACGGCGGCGACCAGAGCCTTCTCCTCCGCGGCCAGCGACCCTTCGGCATCCGTGCGGCGGGTGACCGCACCGGACAGCCGCTCAGCGTCGGAGGCCAGTTGCTCGGTGAGCGCAGCCTCCTGCTCGCGCACGCTGCCGGCCTCGGCCTCCAACTGCTCCGGGTCGCGTCCCTGCCGGGCCTGCTCGGGGGCGTCGTCGGTGAGGTGTCGGTGCCGCTCGGAGGCCAGCGTTGCTGTGCCGCGCAGGCGCTCCTCCAACGCCGACAGGCGATACCACGTCTCCTGCGCCCTGGTCAGCCGTGGCGCTTGCTCGGCGGCGGCTTGCTCCAGCTCGACCTCACGCCGCTGCACCTCGGTCAGCGCAGTCTCGACGTCGGTCCGCCGCGCCCGCAGCGCGGTCTCGTCACGGACCTCAGCCTCGAGGGTCCCGCGCAAGGCGAGCAAATCATCCGCGAGCAACCGCAGCCGCGCATCACGCAGATCCGCCTGGACCTGCTGGGCGCGGCGGGCGACCTCCGCCTGACGGCCTAGGGGCTTGAGCTGGCGACGCAACTCGACGGTGAGGTCCTGCAGTCGGGTGAGATTGGCCTGCATCGCTTCGAGCTTGCGCAGCGCTTTCTCCTTGCGCTTGCGGTGCTTCAGGACGCCCGCTGCCTCCTCGATGAAGGCCCGCCGGTCCTCGGGACGTGCGGACAGCACCGCGTCGAGCTGACCTTGTCCGACGACGACGTGCAGTTCGCGGCCGATCCCGGAGTCGCTCATCAGCTCTTGCACGTCCACGAGTCGGCAGCGGTTGCCATTGATGGAGTACTCCGACTCGCCGGAGCGGAACATGAGCCGGCTGATGCTGACCTCGGCGTATTCGATCGGCAGCGCGCCGTCGGCGTTGTCGATCGTCAGGGTCACTTCGGCGCGGCCCAGCGGCGGCTTGCCCGGCGTCCCGGCGAAGATGACGTCTTCCATCTTTCCGCCGCGCAGCGCCTTGGCCCCCTGCTCGCCGAGCACCCAGGCGATGGCGTCGACCACGTTGGACTTGCCCGAGCCGTTAGGCCCCACGACACACGTGATGCCCGGCTCGAAGCGCAGGGTTGTCGGCGACGCGAAGGACTTGAAGCCCTTGAGCGTCAGGCTCTTGAGGTGCACATCTCGCCCGGGGTCGGTGGTGCCGTACGGCGGGGAAGGCCGCTGCGGACACTACCGGCGGGTGGGCGCTTTCGGGCAAACCCCGTGGACATGCGTCGAGGGCACCCGATCGGGTGCCCTCGGCCGTGCGGTGTTGCGGTCGGCTAGACGTGCGCCTCGCTCAGCGAGAGCGTCGAGATGTCGTCCTCGACCGTGACCGAGGCAGCCAGCACGTCGTTGACGGCGCGCACCTGGGCCAGCTCGGCCTCCAGGCTGGCGACCAAGGTGCGCAGACGGCGGACCTCGTCGACCAGGCGCAGATCCGCGCTGAATCCGACGTGACCGAGCAGGGCCTTCGCCATGAGAGTGTCCTTCGTACGCAGAGGGCGCGACGCGCCGCGGGACCAATCCGCCGGTGCGGTGCTCGGGCGAGGCGCACGAGGCACGTTCCGCGGTGCTCTCAGCGTCCCACGCTGGCTCGGCCCGGTCAAGATCTGGTAACAGTCGCGTTCCTGAGGACGACCGGCAGCGTTCCGCACTTCCCCCGATCGGGGACTTACGTTCGCGCTCCCCGCAGCCGATGGTCCCTGCATGTCCTTGCCTTCCGTACGCCTCCGCGCCCTCGGCCTGTCCGCCGCGCTCACCGCCGGG
>JBKJLP010000279.1:0-2752 GCA_046596735.1 Mycobacteriales bacterium
GAGCGGGCGCAGGAGTCGACCGGTCAGATCCAGGCGATCGTCGGGCAGATCCAGGCCGAGACCAACTCCACGATTATCGCCTCCGAAGAGGGAGCTAAGGAAGTCCGCGCGGGCACCCAGCTGGCCCGCGGCGTCGTCGATGCTCTCGAGCGGATCAGCGGAATGGTCGACGAAACCACCACCGCCGCCAAGGAAATCTCGATCGCGACCCAGCAGCAGCGCTCAGCGTCCGACCAGGTCGTGGCCGCGATGACGCAGGTCTCTGACGTGTCCCGGCAGTACGCCGTCGGCTCCCGCCAGGCCGCGGCGGCCGCAGCGCAGCTCAACGTCCTGGCCGCCGAGCTGCGTGCGTCGATCAGCCAGTTCAAGGTCGCGTAGCCCCCGACATGCCGGCCTGGGGCGACGATCCCGAACTGCTCGCGACCTTCCGTGCTGAGGTCGAGGAGCGGCTCGCCTCCCTGCAGTCAGGGCTACTGCGGCTTGAGGAGCACTCCTCGCCCCGACAGATCATTACCGGGTTGTTCCGCGACGCGCACACGGTCAAGGGCTCGGCCCGGATGCTCGGCCTCGAGGGCGTGCTGCACGTCAGCCACGGGATCGAGGATCTGCTCGGCGCCCTGCGCGATGGCCGGTTCCCCATCCGCCGCGATCTGGTCGACCTGCTGCTCGCCTCGTGCGATGGGATCGGACGGGCCCTCCCCGGTGAGGGTGCGCTGAGTGACGCGGACCTGCAGCCGCTGATCGACGCGCTTCGCCGGGCGGTCGAGGGCGAGGATCCGATTGCGGTCCCCGAACTGGTTCCCGAGCCGGTCGCGGTAGCCGCTGCCGCGTCCACCGTCGCCGACGACATGGTCGTACGCCCCGCCGGAACGCACGACTCGGTTCGCGTCACCGCGTCCAAGGTCTACGACTTGCTCGATGCGGTCGGCGAGGCTGACCTCGGCGCGCGCCGGGTGGAGCAGACCACCGGCCGGCTGCTGGCGCTTGCGGCCGAGCATGCGCGCTGGATCTCCACGCTGCGCAAGACCAAGGACCTCTCACCCGAGCTTGAACTCGCTCTGCACCGCCTCATCGGGACCGGTGATGAGCTCGCGACTGCTGTCCGCGGCCTGCGTGAGCTGGTCGAGGGGCACCGCGGCGGGATGTCGCTCGTTCGCGACGGCGCCATGGGCCTGGCGATGGTGCCGGTGCGCCGGGTGTTCGCGGCCCTGCCGCGGATCCTGCGCGACGTCGCGGCGGCGACCGGCAAGGACGTACGGCTGGAGACGTCCGGTGAGGACGTCGAGCTGGACAAGCAGGTCCTCGACGGGGTGGCCGACGCTCTCAAGCACCTGGTCATCAACGCGGTCGACCATGGCTGCGAGGACGCGGTCACGCGGATGGCGCAGGGCAAGCCGCCGCAGGCTGTCGTGACGGTGAGCGCGCGCAGCGTCGGCGGCACCGTCGTGCTCGAGGTCAGTGATGACGGCGCCGGGGTCAACGAAGACGCGGTACGCGCCCGCGCTGCGCTGCTCGGTCTGCTGCCGCCGGACTCGACGGTGACCGGCCCTGCGCTGCTCAACCTGCTCTTTACGCCGGCGTTCTCGACGACCGACGCCGTGACCGAGACCTCCGGACGCGGGGTCGGGCTGGACGTCGTACGCGATGCGACGGAGGGGCTTGGCGGCTCCGTCGAGGTACGCAGCGAGATCGGCGTGGGTACGTCCTTCGTCCTGACTCTGCCGATTGCGCTGGGGGTGTTGCGCTGCATGGTGGCTCGGGTGGGCGACGAGCGCTATGCCATCCCGGTCCCTGGTGTCGTCGAGTCCCTGTCGCTGCGCGACGCCGAGGTGCACACCCTGGCTGGCGCGACGGTCGTCGTACGACATGGGGTGTCGATTCCCTTGCTGGATTTGGGTGCTGCCCTCGGTCTGGCGCGCTCTCCCGGCGACGAGCCCAAGGCCGCGCTGCTCGTCCGGCATGCCAGCAGCCAGGTCGCGTGGGCCGTCGACCGACTCGAGGGCGAGTCCGAATTGGTCGTCAAGGACCTCGGATCTTTCCTCGGCCGGGTGCCCTGCATCGCCGGCGCGACGATCGATGGCGATGGTTCGGTCGTCTGCCTGCTGGATCTGCGTGAACTGGCCGAACGAACCGTCGGTGGCGGGGTCGTGGCCCTGCCGGCCGCGGCCCGCAAAGCGGTTCCCGGCGGCCGCAAGCCGCGGGTCCTCGTCGTCGAGGACTCGGTCGGCGTACGGGAACTCGAGCGGACCATCCTCGAAGGCGCCGGGTACCAGGTGGAGACCGCCGTTGACGGCCTCGACGGCGCTTCCCGGCTGCGCGACGAACCGGCCGACCTCGTGCTGTCCGACGTCGAGATGCCGGGTATGGACGGCTACGACCTCACCCGCACGATCCGGGCCACCAAGGGCTGGGAAAACGTCCCGGTGATCATCATGACCTCGCGTGGGGAGGAGCAGTCGCGCCAAGCTGGACTGGATGCGGGATGCTCTGCGTACCTGCTCAAGACAGAGTTCGACCAAGAGCAGCTCGTGCAAACCGTGAGAAGGCTGGTGGGGCGCTAGATGGCTCGGATCGTGATCGCCGACGACAGTCCTACGTTGCGCCGGATCGTGACCAGCGTGCTGACCAAAGAGGGCCACGAGGTTGTTGCTGCCGAGGACGGCATCGGCGCGGTGCAGGCGGCGTTCGCTCAGCAGCCCGACGCGATCGTGCTCGACGTGCAGAACCGCGGGTCTCCGGCTTTATCGCTGCT